>NZ_JAEIMH010000041.1:41558-69468 GCF_016464295.1 Streptomyces sp. N35
GGCGGGGCGCCCCCGCCCCCCCCCCCCCGGGGGCCGCGCCCCCTCCCGTCCAGACCGAGCACATCTCGTAGCGGGAGGAGGTTCTCCCGCCGTCAGGCGCTCTGCGTGTGGCCGTGCAACGGTACGGCCGGGGTCAGCCCTTGCTCACCGGCGGCAGGCACCAACGCCAGCGACATCTGAGGCTGGGTGTTGAGTTCTGCCAACTGGCCCTCCAGGAAGGCACCCAGTCGAGTCCGGTACGCCTGCTCGAAGTCACGCAGACCGTCGATCTTGTGCTCGAGCGTGGCGCGCGCCGACTCCAGGGAGCCCATGACAGTGCGGTACTTGTCCTGCGCCTCTCGTGTCGTCACATCCGCGTTGGCCTGCGAAGTGCGCTCTATGCGGGCGCCCGCCTCGCGCGCGTCGGCGGTGATCCTCTGAGCCTCGGAACGGGCATCACCAATCACCTGGTCGGCCATCTTCTGAGCGAGCGCCAGGACGCGGGCTGCGCTGTCCGCGTCGTGTCCGGTGGGGCGGGGGCTCCGGGTGGGCGCTACGACCGGAAGCTGCATGGTCTGGTCCGCGACCGGTGTCGTAGTAGGCGCAGCGCCACCCAGCGGAATCCGCATGCCCGGCTGCTGACCCGTCGGGGTCGAAGCCGGCAGGGGCTGCTGTGCACGAACGGCGTTCTGGCCGGCGGCGGCCAGCCGGGTACGGAGATCGGCGTTCTCGGCGAGGAGGCGGGCGAATTCCGACTCAACCTCATCGAGGAAGCTGTCGACCTCCTCCTCGGCGTATCCCTCGCGCAGTCGGACCGTGGTGAATTGCTTGTTCGAGATGTCCTGGGGAGTCAGGGCCATGGTGGGGAGTCCTTTCAGGCCAGTCGTCGGTGGGGGTCAGAGAGAATCCGTGAGAACGGAAGGCATGGTCGTCGCGACGGCGGCAGCGACTGGGGCTGGCGCCGCCTCCGCGGGCTGGGCAGCGAAGGCCAGCACGCCAGCCACCGCGGCGAGCGAGGCGAAGCCGCCTGCCAGCGGACGGGACAGGGCACGGTGCGCGACTCGCCGGGCGCGCAGGTGGGTGGTCCGCACAGACGGGCGGGGCAGGGAGGGCAGGGGACGCATCGCAGGGGTTCCTTGCAACGAAGACAATTACATTCAGTGACAGCGCTGTCACGGATTCACACTGCGGGCGATCGAGCAGGAGGCCTGTACGCCGCAGCAGACGGCCGGGTGGCCACCATCCCTTTCAGAGTGCCCTCGGCCATCCATCGGACCAATCAGCCAAAGTGGATATTTCACTCACCGAATGGCTAGCATCGATAGCCCGGCCCTCGGATGGCCTCGCCGCCGGGACACCGGCGACGCTCGCTTGCGACCTCAGCGACGGGTCGCAGCAGAGTCCGTCTTGTGGGCGCGCAGCAAGGCCGCCGCATTGGGCATGCCCACGCCAGTTGCAGCTGATCCCGTTAGACACTCGCCTCCGACAGTCACCGATGGACACGTCGTCGACGCCCAATTGCTGTCCCACGCCTCATGACGGTCCGGCTCAATGCGCAATGAGCCCAACCTCAGCCGAATCGCGGGAGCGGAGGAGACCTATCCCCTTTCGTCCGGACCAAAGTTGACGCCGCATCTGCTCATTGACGGCGGCAGTCCACCTATTCCGTACGAGAAGGCAATCACGCACCGGTAGATTCTGTTGTGCGTCCTGACTCAATTACACGCTTCGTGTCTGCTGGGGAGAATTGAACGGAGCCTGTATGGGCAGGGGTTCAGGAACGCACCGCGGGGCCCGGCCAGGGGGTATACACCTTGGCCGGGCCCCACACTCTTGCCTTACGCCGCGGATACACCGCAGATTTCCATGACCGTGACCCCGAATGGGGCCACAGTCACTGTCGATGCTTCATGGCCCGACACCGGGTGCCGAAGTCGGCCGCCCGTCATCAGCCTGGGCTCGACTGTGAGCTCACAGTCGGCCTGGCTCACCAGCCAGGCGAACCTGCGGCCGTCTTCGTGCACCAGGACGTCCGCGCTCACCCACGGCGAGTCGATGCATACTTCCCGGCATATCCCGGCGACGTCGGCCAGCGCCTCATAGAGGCGGTAGGTGTTCTCGGGGTTGATGCGCGCAGTCACGGCCGCCATGTGCTCCAGCGGGTAGGTGCACAGCACTGTCTCCCCTCGGCCGAGGCGGTGGCGCAGCAGTGCGGGGCGACCCTGCGCGTCGGTGGCCACCACACTCGCTCCATCGGGTACCACCGGCAGAAAAGCGCGGCTGTCGGCGTTTCCGCCCACACGAAACTCAAGTGTCTGGCCGGCGCGCAACGTACCGAAGTCCTCGGTGAAGCGCAGTTCGACCGTGTCGTCCACGATGGGCTCGGCGAGGCCGTAGGACAGCTGGAGCTTGACACCGAAGAGCCCGTCGAGGTCGTGAAACCAGGGTCCACGAGTGGCGGGATGGTCACCTGAGAAGTACGAGAGGTACACGGTCGCGCCCGCTCGGGCGAAGGCCTCCAGGTCCCTGCGCGTTCGTGTGGTCAGCTGCCGCAGCGACGGAACGAGATAGAGCTTGCCGTCCCGTGGCAGCCCGTCGGCTTCCCGCACGAATGCAGGCGGCAGATCCGCTTCGCGCGCCGCGATGTACGCCTGACGCAGTGAGCCGAAGATGGAGGGCCGGTCTGCGGGCCGACTGTAGGGGTATCCCCGCTCGAGAAAGGCCGGCACGACCAGCGCAACATCCGTACCGGCGCGGGTGCACCGGGCGAAATCAACCCGCTGCAACAGGTCACCGAATGCGGCAAGTTCACGCAGCGGCGCCTTCGGGCGACCGCTGCTGTCGGTAATGCCGAAATGCATTTCAAAGCCGTGATGGTCGTACGGAGACTGGTCCCACAACTCGTCGTAGTCGGTGTTGTTCCAGGCGATCCATCCTGTGGCACCCGCAAGCAGAGAGTTGTGCAGCGTCTGACGGTAGTAGTGCCCGGCATGCTCGTCCGATACGTAATCCGTGGAGAGGCCGAACTCCTCCAGTACGACGGGCTTACCAGAGACCGCCGCGAGCTCACACTCGAAGGCCGCGTTGTAGTGCTGGCGCGTGCGATCGTTCTCCGTCCGGTAGACGTGCGGACCGACAAAGTCGACGTACGCGGCGGTGTCCCGCAGCGAGAAACCCGAATCCCGGCCGGTCACCTCAATGCCCCAGGCCCCGTCGCCGAGCGAAACGGGCTGGGTGGCCCCGGTGGCCCGAACCGCC
This sequence comes from Streptomyces sp. N35, assembly GCF_016464295.1. Classification (NCBI taxonomy): domain Bacteria; kingdom Bacillati; phylum Actinomycetota; class Actinomycetes; order Kitasatosporales; family Streptomycetaceae; genus Streptomyces; species Streptomyces sp. N35. The sequence goes on from NZ_JAEIMH010000041.1 coordinate 44,796, forward strand.
TGGGTCATGAACTGCGCCCACGCAGTCACCACTTCGGCACTGGGTGGATTCTGCTGGTAGATGCGCCCGTACCCGGGCATCTCATTGCTGATGAGCCAGCCCACGACCGCAGGATGGTCCTTGAAGCGTCGGGTCATCTCAGTGGCGAACCACGCCTGGCGACCGACCATCCACACGTCCTCGTACAGATCACGCGCGTGCCGCCAGGCCGGGTCCCAGTTCTCTCCGGACATATGGCCGACGATGAAGGTCGGGATGGAGCCCATGCCGAGCTCGTGATGAGCGTCGAGGAAGTCCCGGAATCGGTCGCAGAGCACCTCATCGATGCGGTGCGGTTCGGGATGGAAGTCAGGCCAGTAGAAGAAGGACCGCGTGACGCCGAGTCCGTGCTCGTGCAGCACACTCAACTCCTGGCGTACGACTGCAGGATCGTACGAGCGCCACATCAGCGGCCCGCCCGTACGTGACCAGAAGTTGGCGCCCAGCCAGGGCTGAGTTGCATCGCTGTCGGTGAGATGAACGCTGTGACGCTGCACGGTGGTCTCTACTCCTACGCATTCGGGAAATTCGGGCGGGGCGGTGATCACATCTTGACGGCGCCGCTGACCAGGGCTTGCTGCATCCTGCGCTGCAGCGCCGTGTAGACGATCCACACCGGCACGAGCGTGAGCACGGTGCCTGCGGTGAGTACGCCGTAATCGGTGCCGGTGATGGACTTCAAGGTGGGCAGGGCGACTTGGATGGTGCGCTGCGCGGGATCGGGTCCAATGAGGATGAGCGAGTACAGGTACTCGTTCCAGAAGGTCAGGAAGTTCAGCAGCAGCACCGTGGCGACGCCGGGCCCGCACATCGGCGCGTAGATGTGCCGCAGAACCGCCCAGGTGTTCGCGCCGTCCATGCGGGCCGCTTCCTCCATCTCTGGCGGGATGGTCCGCATGAACTGCGTGAGGATCACGACTGACAGGGGCATGGCCGTCGCCGGCAGCAGCAGGACCATGAACGTACGGGTATGGAACAACCCGGTTCCGGCGGCGAGCAGGAAGGTGGGGAACAACGCCGCGAAGGTCGGCACGAGGAATCCCAGCGAGAAGACCCGCTCCATGATCCGACCGGCGCGACCCGTGCTGCGTGCCAGCGCATAGGCGGCGGGCAGCGCCAGTCCGATGGTCAGCAGCAGTGCGAAGCCCGTGACCAGCGCCGAGTTGGCGACGGCCAGGCCCAGATCGGCCTGAGTGAAGGCCGTGGTGAAGTTCGACCAGCTCATCGATGTCGGCGGCGCCAAGGGACTGTCGAAGATCTGGTCGTTGCCCTTGAAGGAGGAGACCAGAAAGTAGTAGAGCGGGACTGCGAGCAGAGCGGCATACCCCCAGGCCAGGATGTGGGCGGGGAGCCAGGACCAGCGGCGTGTGCGGGTGGAGGCGGGCACGGCGGCGTTCCCTTCGGTGGTGCGGCTCGGTCGGTGGGGATCGGCGACGTCGTCAGTACGCCTGCCTCAGCAGTCGGCGGATCAGAAGCATCCCGACGAGCCCCAGGACGAAGATCAGTACGCCGACGGTCTGGCTGTACCCGAGGTCCGCCTCGATGAAGGCTTTCTGGTAGACGAGGAACGCCAGAGTCGTCGAGGAATGGCTGGGGCCGCCCTGGGTGAGCAACAGAACGTTTTGCGCCGAGCCGAAGAGGGTCCACAGGAACTGGAGCATGGTCAGGACTCCGACGAAGTCCCGGATGATGGGGAAATGGATGCGCCACATGGTGCGCCAATGCCCTGCGCCGTCCAGCTGAGCCGCCTCACCGATCTCCTCGGAGACGCTGCCCAGGCGTGCGGCGAAGAGGACGGCGGTGAAGCCGATCCCGCTCCACAGATCGAGCATGATGAGGCAGGCGAGCGCCGTGGCGGGATCAGCGAGCCATGCGGTGGTGAGGGACTCCAGACCCAGGGCGTCGAATGCGCCGTTGACGAGGCCGTCCGGGGAGAGCGCAGCGTAGAAGAGGAGGGCCTTGGCCGACGTGGAGATCAGCCCTGGGATGAACAGGAGATAGCGCAGTACGCGGTGGCCGCGCGGCTTCTGGGTGACGTAGTAGCCCAGCATGTAGGCGCACACGATCATCACCGGGATGGCGACCACGAGCTGCAGCAAGGTGTTCGCCAACGCAGTCCAGAAGACCGAATCGCCCAATACTGTGCGGTAGTTGTCGAGACCCGCGAAGGAACGCGGCTGCAGCATGCCGGGCCAGCGCAGGACCGAGATGACGAACACGGCCACCAGCGGGCCGACCATGAAGAGCAGGTACCAGACCAGGGCTGGGACGGCCAAGAGGGTCCCGCTCCGGCGCTTTCCTCGCGGGGCGGGGCGTACGAGGGTCTCGCTCATGATGCTCCGGACCTCCTGTCAGACTCGGCGGTAGGCGGACTCAAGGGCCCCCCGGATCGCATTCGCATTCGTGCCAGGGGTAAAGGCGGTACTGGTCGCCTGGATGAGCGCCTGGTTGGCGCGGGCCGGGATGAGGAGATCGGGAAGCAGCACTTGACTGACAACGTTGTCCGTCAGCTCCTTGGCTGCGGTCACCAACGGGAAGTCCGGGCTGGTGGTGTCCGTGCGCACGGCCATGTCGCGCCCCGCTTCGGTCACGAATCGCGACACCGTGTGCGGCCGATACATGAAGCGCACGAACTTCTCGATGAGCTCCGGCTTCTGCGTGCCGTTCGGGCTGATCCACAGCCCGGCCAGGCTGTAGGACCGCATCACGGTGGGATGCGAGTGGGCTGAACCCGCCGGCACAGGCCATCCCCCCACGACGGTCTGCGCGGCCGTCGCCGCCGGCACCCGTGCCAACGCCGAGGAGAGTGCGGACATGACGGCCGCCTGTCCGGTGTTGTACTGCGTCGTCATCGAGTCGGAGGTCAGCCCCTGCGCGTTGTCGGCGAAGACACCCGCGTCACGCAGGTCGGTGAAGTGCTCGATCCCCTCTCCCGCACCAGGCACCGCGCTGAAGTCACCGGTGGCGAAGACGTGTTGTGCCTGTTCGGCGGTGAGGTGTGTCTGGATGATCTGGAAGAGCAGCTTCTGCCCCGTCCAGTCGTTGCCACCGACGGCGACCGGCGCGCGCCTCTTGGCGCGCAGCAGCCTTGCCGCGTCAACTAGCTGATCGGTGCTGGTCGGCGGCTCGGTGAGCCCCACGTCGCGCAGCAGGTCCATGTTGTAAGCGACCGGCCAGTTCGAGGCGAAGTACGGGAAGGCACGCAGCCGTCCGTCCGCGTCGGTCCACTGCTGCAGGGCCTGTGGCACGACGCGTTCGCGCAGCCCCCATCGGTCCAGGTAGTCGCCGACCGGTACGGTCGCGTCGACCGCGGTCCACTCCAGCGTCTTGTCGTAGAGGTTGACGATGACGATGTCCGCTTCTTTACGCGCCAGCCGTGACGTTTCGTACACGGGCGCCAGGTCGTCACCGTTGACCAGGAGTTTCACGTCTACGCCGGGGTTCTCCCGCCGGAAGTCTGCAACCGCCGCATGGAAGGTTGGCGCACCGATGGCTGTGCCGCCCATCTGATTGTGGATGACCAAGGTGTCCGCATCGGAGTCTGCGGCGGCGAGTGCACCGCACCCGGCGAGCACCGGCGTGAGCGTTCCAGCCGCCGTGACCGCGAGCACGCGGCGACGGCTCAGAGAACTACCCATGTCCCGACCTCCCGTGACATCACGTTGCGCAGAGCGCAATCGGGTACGCACATAGCGCACTTGCACCGAGGAGCGGGCAGGGCGGTCTTCGTGACGCGGTTAATCGGCCGAGTCATCGACGGAGCTGGGGGCCGAGGCCGGCAATGTGCACGAAATCGGCGCCTGCACTCCCCACACCCCGCCACGCCGCATGCAAATAGCAGCCTGCACCTGCGCAAAGACACCGTGGGGCTATGCGCTCACGCCGGCCGCAAGAAGGACTCACTCATGAACAAGCGCGCGGAAGCTCCGGCCCGTCAGAACGACCTCATCGATGTCGAGCCCACCAGGGGCCAGCCTCAGTGGTTCGTTCAGCGAGCCGCACTTCCCGGTGGACACAGCGCCCGCCGACTGGTTCGCACAGCGGGCCGACAAGCTCTTGACCCTGGGTAGTTACCAGCCACCGTGCCGCGTGACTTCGCGACGTACGACTTACGCGACCGGCACACACCCGGCTTGGAGGGCGCCATCGCCTCGAATGAGGCACGATCAGGACAGCCGGTATACGAATCGGCACCGACCCGCTGGGCGGGATATCTCTCGGATACTGCAGCTGATCGGCGAGCAGTTCGACCTCGATCTGACCATCCTGAACCGCCCACTTCTGGCAGTGCTCATCGGATTCGATTGGTTGTCCCCGGGCTCGCCGCAGAATCTCCTGACTGCGGTGGCGAGCGTTGCACCGGTGCGAGCTTCCTGTGCAAGGACAACGGCACGGCCCTGACGGCGAAACTGGCCACACTCTGCTCACTCGATGCCCACAGACCCAACTGACCAGCCCGGAGGGCGAAATGGCCCAGTGCCACACCCGTCTCCTACGCGGACTCCAGGCGTTGCCCGTGACTGTTGCCCGCGCCTGACTCACTGTTCAGGCCCCCACGCAGGGCAAGCCGCCGGCGACAATCGCCGTACGGGCGCCTGCGTGGGCCAGTCATGCAAGGCCGACGTGTCGACCGAACAGGGTGGCGGCCCAGGGGTCGTTGCAGTGGGCGTGGGCGCGGGCCTGGTCGGCCCGTCGTGCCTCACGGGCTGGACGGCATGTTCGCCCTCGCGGTGTACGAGCCGCGCGTCGGGAAACTGTTCCTCCCCCGCGACCGGCTCGGTGGGAAGCCGCTGTACTGGCGCCTGGACGGCGGCCGACTCGCGTTCGCCTCCAAGGTGACCGCTCTGACCTGCTACGGCCCAGCCCCGCTGGTGCTGCGGCCCGAGGTGCTCGCGAGCGAGACGCCGGTCGGCGTCGGCACCCCCCTTCCCAGGCATTCAACTGATCGCCCTGGCCACGTTGTTGTCCGACGTGGCCAGCGGCTCGCTCGAGCAGCGCGTGTGGTGGTCGCTGACCGACTGGCAGCCCTTCACGGGTACGTACAGCGAGGCCCCGGCGAAGTTCTCCGTGCTCCCCGCCAAGCAACTTCCGCTGCGGGCCCCGGCCTGCGACTTCGCGCGGGAGCCGTCGATCCAGGGCAACACGGTCCGCGGCGCCACCCCGTGAGCGGCTGCCGTGGCCTTGGTGTTGCCGCCGTACGTCCACCTCCTGCGGTCGGCAAGAGCGTGTGTTCCAAGGTCAAGGACAACCAGGGCGCCACCGTCGAGTAGGAGATCATCGACACCTGCCTCGCCACAGAGGGACAGCGAGCCCGCGGTCTGCTGGGGCGCCAACTCCGGTGGGCCGCTACCCGGTCAGGGGGAATGTCACCCGGACTGTCAGTCCTCCGCCCGCTCGTGACTCGGCGTGTGCCACGGCACCGTGTGCCCGGGCGATCGCAGCCACGATCGAGAGCCCGAGGCCTGCTCCTTCGCCCGGTGCGTGTCGGCGTGCCTCGAGGCGGCGGAACGGTTCGAAGAGGTGCGGAACCGTGTCGGGCGGGACGGTGGGGCCGGTGTTGGTGACCTCCAGGCCGTCCGCACCCGTGCGCAGCAAGACCCGTCCGCCGCGGTGGTTGTAGCGGATCGCGTTGCTCACCAGGTTGTGGACCAGCCCCGCCAGCAGCACAGGGTCACCCACCACCGGCAGCGGTTGCGCGTCCAGGTCCAGTGTCACGCCGCGTTCGGCCGCGACCGGGCTCAGGTCCAGCGTCACCGCGCCGGCGAGCTCTTGCAGGGCGACCGGCTCGTGCCGTTCCAGGGCCTGTTGCGAGACGGCGAGTTCCAGCAGGCCCTCGATCATGCGTTCGCTGTCGTCGGAGATGTCGATCAGCTTGCGGCGGATCCGCTCGACGCGTTGCGCGTCCGGCTCTCCTGCCAGGCCGATCTCGGCTGCGGCGCGCTGCAGAGCCAGCGGCGTGCGCAGCTCGTGGGCCGCGTTGGCGGCGAACCGCTGCTGGGCACTGACCAGGCGTTCTATCCGTTCGAGCATCTCGTCGAAGGTGTCCGCGAGCCTCTTCAGCTCGCCGGGTGGTGCATCGAGGGCGATGCGTTCGTGCAGGTTCTCGCCGGAGAGGCGACGGGCGGTCTCGGTGATCACGCTGACCGGGCGCAGTACCCGGCCGGCCATCCACCAAGCGAGCATTACTGAAACCACGGCGAAGACCGCGAGGGCGATGAGGGAGACGGTGAGGAGCCGGTTCAGGGCGGCGTGCTGGATGTCGTCGACGAACTGGATCGTGTTCAGGTACTGGGGGTCCTTGGGGCCCTGTTCGGTTTCCAGGGCCGGTGTGCGCTCGGCGGTGGGCGCGTCGGTGACGTCGGTGACGTCTGCGACCCCGCTCGTCACGACACCGTTGATGCTGGCGTACAGCCCGTGCCAGAGCAGGACGTAGATCAGCGCGATCAGTCCTCCCCCGGCGAGCAGCAGCAGCCCGGTGTACAGAGCGGTCAGGCGCAGGCGTTCACTGCCGGGCGGGAGCAGTCGGCGTCTCATCCCGCCGCCCCGCCCGAGGCGACGCGGTACCCGGCGCCGGACAAGGTCTCGATCACCGGTGGTTCTCCCAGCTTCGTACGCAGCTTGCTGAGCGTGACACGCACCGCGTTGCTGCGATAGCTGGTGCCTTCTTCCCAGACCTGCTCGATCAGGTCCTCGACGCTGACGACGGCTCCGTCGGCGCGCAGCAGCGACTCCAGTACCGCGAACTCCTTGCGGGACAGAGCGAGCGGCCTGCCGTCACGGGTGGCGTGGCGGCGCGCGGTATCCAGTACGACGCCGGCCGCTCGTAGCACCGGAGGGAGGGCGGGCGTGGCGCGCCGGCCCAGGGCCAGGACCCGGGCGAGGAGTTCCTCGTAGGCGAACGGTTTGCCCAGATAGTCGTCGGCGCCGAGCCCCAGCCCCGCCACCCGGTCCTGCAAGGTGGCCGAGGCGGTGAGCATGAGGATGCGGGTAAGCAGGCCCTGTTGGGCGACTCGGCGGCACACCTCGTCGCCGTGCAGGCCGGGCAGATCACGGTCGAGGACCATGACGTCGTACGCGCCGAAGCGCAGCTTGTGCATCGCCTGCAGGCCGTCGCCGGCCACATCTACCGCGAGGGCGTCCTTTCGCAGCCCTTCGGCGATCATCTCCGCGAGGAACGGCTCGTCCTCCACCACCAGTACACGCATGTGCTCCTGCATACCCGAGACGCACCTTTCGCCGTTGTTAAGCAACTCCGGGCCGCGGGTTTAGAGAAACGAAACACCACCCACTGTCAGCGTCGGACCACTGACACCGATCCTGGAGGCATTCCCATGAAGACCCACACGATCAGGATGGCTGCGGCAGCCGGTATCTCCGCACTGGCTCTGTTCTCCGCGGCCTGCTCCACGGACTCCGGCAAGGACGACAAGACGGACAGCAGCCAGAGTGCCGCCGACAAGGAGGCGAAGAAACTCGACTGCCTGCGCGAGAAGGGCGTGAAGGTCACTCAGCCCAAGTCCAACGCGGATGGGCAGGGCATCGACTCCGGCAATCTGGACAAGGAGGAGATGGAGCAGGCCATGAAGGACTGCGGCATGGACATGACGGGCGCGGGTGGCGGTGGGGAAATGTCGCAAGCGGACAAGGACAAGGCGCTCGCCTTCGCGAAGTGCATGCGTGAAGCGGGCCTCGACTTCAAGGACCCGGACTTCAAGGACGGGAGCCAGTCGGCCCAGCAAATACCCGAGGGCGAAGAATTGGAAAAGTACACCGCCGCTTCCGACAAGTGCTCGAAGAAGGCCGGCTACTGACGCGCCGCGGGAAGAGCCGAGGAACCAGCTGATGAAACACAAGAAGGCGATCGTCGGCGCCACCGCCGCGGTTGTGCTTGTCACCTGCGGCGGTGTGGCGATGAGTGCACTGGCCGACGCCGACGACACCAAGAACACAGCCGAGCAGGACGCGGGGCTGCCGCAGGCCACCGCGGAGGTCGAGCAGAGTGATCTGACCAGCACCTCGCAGACCAAGGGCACCCTTGGCTTCACCGGCGAGCGCAAGGTCAACGCAAGCGCCCCGGGGGTGCTGACCTGGCTGGCCAAGACCGGCGCTGCCGTCAAGCGGGGCGGGAAGCTCTACGAGGTCAACGGAAAACCGGTGTATTTGCTGTACGGGAGCAAGCCCATGTACCGCGAACTGAAGCAGGGCGCCGAGGGAGAGGACGTGCGCCAGCTCAAAGAGAATCTGATCGCGCTGGGCTACGGGACCGGGCTCGCCGCGGACGACGAGTTCACCAAGGGCACCGCCAAGGGCCTCAAGGCATGGCAGAAGACGCACGGCCTGAAGCAGACCGGCACCGTCGGCCCCGACCACATCGCGTTCGTACCCGGCGGTGTGCGGGTGCAGGGCGCAGAGGCCGCCGTCGGCGCCCTGCTGGCGCCCGGCGCCCCGGTGCTGAGCACCACCGGCTCCGAGCGGCTCGTGGAGTTCGAGCTGAAGGTCAAGGACGCCAGTTCGCTGAAGGTCGGCGACAAGGTGACGGTCGATCTGCCGGACGGCTCCAAGGCCAAGGGGCAGATCTCCTCCGTCGGCAAGACCGTCAAGGCCGACGAAGGCCCTCAGGGCGGGGACGGCACCCCCAAGGTGAAGATCACAGTTGACCTCGATGACTCCGAGAAGGTCAAGGGTGTCGACAAAGCGCCGGTCACCGTCCACCTGACCGGCGAAACCCGCAAGAACGCACTGCACGTACCCGTGAACGCACTGCTCGCCGACCCTCAGGGCGGCTTCGCTGTACAGGTGGTCGAGGGCAGCAGCGTACGTGACGTCAAGGTCGAGCTCGGCCTCTTCGCGAACGGTCAGGTGCAGATATCCGGCAGCGGTGTGAAAGCCGGCATGAAGGTCGGGGTGCCGAAGTGATGAGCACCGCTGGCCCTCCGAACGCCGCTAACGCCGCAGAAGCACCGCGGCCCGCGCCGGTGGCCGTCACCGCCGGCGGCATCGTGGACGTACGCGGAGTGACCAAGGAATACCCCGGCGGCGTCGCGGCGCTGCGCGGCGTGGACCTCACCGTCGGCCGCGGCGAACTCCTCGCCATCGTCGGCCCGTCCGGCTCCGGCAAGTCCACGCTGCTGCACATCATCGGCACCCTGGACCGCCCTACCGCAGGCACGGTCGCCATCGCGGGGCACGACATCGGCGCTCTGCGTGACACGGAGCTGTCCGCGCTGCGCTCGCGCCACATCGGCTTCGTCTTCCAGTCCTTCCATCTGGTGCCGAGCGCCAGCGCGCTGCACAACGTGTGCGAGGGGCTGCGCTACTCGGGCCTCTCCCAAGCGCGTCGCCGCAAGCAGGCCAGCGAGGCTCTGGAGCGGGTGGGGCTCGCGGACCGGATGACACACAAGCCGCACGAGCTGTCCGGCGGGCAGAAACAGCGCGTGGCCATAGCTCGCGCGGTGGCGGGCGAGCCGGACCTGCTGCTCGCGGACGAGCCGACGGGGGCCCTGGACAGCGCCTCCGGGCACGCCGTCCTTGAGCTGCTTCACGAACTCAACGCGGACGGCGCCACCATCGCCGTAATCACTCATGATCTGGAGATCGCCGAACAGCTGCCGCGGCAGGTCCGTATCCGCGACGGGCAGATTGCCGAGGACCGGCGTCGGCAGGCCGCTCCCGCCCAGGAAGGTGCCTCATGAGCCCGCGCAGGCGCAGAGGGCTGCACCCGGCACGGCTGTCGGGCCGTGACGCCTGGCAGGTCGGCTCGGCGGGACTGCGCGGCCGCCCGATGCGGGTCTTCCTCTCCGCACTGGGGATCGCCATCGGCATCGCCACCATGATCGCCGTGGTCGGCATCTCCGAGTCCAGCAAGGCCGACCTGCTGCGGCAGCTCGACAAACTGGGCACCAACATGCTGGTAATCACCCCCGGGCAGTCACTCCTGACCGGTCAGGACGCCAAGCTGCCGAAGGACGCACCCGGCATGGTGCGGCGGATCGACGGGGTGCAGGACGTCGCCGCCATCGGCGCCATGGAGCACAACGTCTACCGCTCCGAGCATGTCCCCGAGGAGATCACCGGTGGTCTGACTGTCAACGCCGCGAGTGAGAGCCTTCTGAAAGCCCTGCGTGGCGGAGTGACCAAGGGCAGCTGGCTGAACAAGGCTACGGGCAAGTACCCGTCCGTCGTCCTCGGGCACGTCGCCGCCGAGCGGCTGGGCATCACCGACCCGGGGCAGCAGGTGTGGATCGGCGGCCAGTACTTCACCGTCATCGGGATCCTCGACCCGATGCCGCTGGCGGAGGATCTGGATAGCTCGGCGCTGGTCGGCTGGGACGCGGCCGAGGACCTCCTCAGCTTCGACGGCCATCCGACCTCCGTCTACGAGCGGTCCGACGACGACAAGGTGGCAGCGGTACGCGACCTCCTCGGCCGTACGGTCAACCCTCAGGCGCCCACCGAGGTCAAGGTGTCCAACCCCTCCGACGCCCTGGCCGCGAAAGCAGCCTCCGAAGGAGCCTTCACCACCCTGCTGCTCGGCCTCGGCGGAGTGGCCCTGCTGGTCGGCGGTGTCGGCGTCGCCAACACCATGATCATCTCGGTGCTGGAACGCCGCCACGAGATCGGGCTGCGCCGCTCCCTCGGTGCCACCCGTGGACAGATCCGACTCCAGTTCGTCACCGAGTCACTGCTGCTCTCCGGACTCGGCGGGGTGGCGGGGGTACTGCTCGGCTCAGGGGCGACGTGGATCTACGCGACGGCCGGCGGCATCCCGTGGGTTGTCCCGCCGTGGGCCATGCTCGGCGGCTTCGCCGCCACCCTTGCCATCGGCAGCGTCGCCGGCCTCTACCCGGCCGTGCGGGCATCGAAGTTGTCGCCAACGCTCGCCCTGCAGGCAGCGTGAACCCCCGATGCGGCGGCCTTCCGATATGGGTGCGGCTCGTCTTGAGGGATGAGGATGAGGGCTCGGGCAGCGACGAGTGCCGCGGAGATCCGCGAACCGCTCACGGCGTCGGATGTGTGCCGAGATGATGGGTGCCGTGATTGATCTGACGGCTTTGGAACTGGAACTCGCGTCGTTCATGCGCGGGTACGAGGCGGCGAACAACAGCCACGACATCGAACGTGTCGTGCCGTTCATTGCCGAGGACGCCAGCTATTGGTTCTCCGACGGCTCATATCGGGGCATCAACGAGATTCGATCCGCGGTCGAGGCGACCTTCTCGACCATCCTCGACGAGGTGTATGAGGTCCGGGACCTGGAGTGACCCGTGCTCACCACCGAGGTGGCGGTGTGTCGCTATCGGTTCGCATGGACTGGCGTCATCGAGGGCCAGCAGCGTTCTGGTCAAGGGCGGGGCACCAACGTCATCGTGCGGCGCGACGGCGAGTGGATGATGCTCCATGAGCACTTGAGTGACTGACATCCGTCCGGGAGTTAGGCGGTGAGGGTGTATTCGCCCTGGTCGGGCGCCGGATAGAGGCGTTGATGCTCACGCGCGGTGTGGTGGTGCCAGTAGCCGTCGAAGTCACCGTTGTCGATCAACGTGCGGAGCCTGAGGACGGCTTCGGCGCCGACGAGGCCCCAGCGGGCGCCGGTGATGTCCAGGCGATCGCCGATCAGATGTCGGCAGGCGCCCTCGATCGCGCCGGTGGCGATCGGCCAGCCCGCTGCCAGGGCGATGTCGTAGCGGAGCTGGTCGAGGTGGCCGGTCAGATAGCGACGGCAGGTATCGACGGCTTCTCTTCGACCGGCGCGGAGGCCGGCCTGGTCGGCTTGGGCGGCCATCTCCTGGGCGGCGCGGTCAGCTTGACCTGCGAGGATCGTGGTCAGATGACCGGCGACCCAGGCGTCGGCCTCTGCGGTGCCGACCTTGTGAAAGGCGTGGGCCGCTGTCCAGACGTATTCGATGACGTGCACGAAGTCCAGGAGCACGTTGATCGCGTGGCCGCGGCGGGCGGCTTCGCGCTGGATCAGGTCGAGTTGGTGGCGGGCGCCGTCGACCAGGACGATCCAGCAGCGGTTGTGGCCGGGGTCGCGGGCTTCGGCCTGGGCGAAGACGTCGGCGATGACCTTCCCGGGCGGATGGAGGAGGGAAGCCGTGCACCACTTGCGTGTCGCGGTCGGGCCGCGGCGGATCCGACGGCGGGTGCTGCGGCCTCCGGGCGGATGGATCACATCGTGCGGGCGCCGGGGAGCGGGGACGGCGTCGAAGACGCAGGCCACAGTGGCCATCCGCTTGCGGTTGGGTTTCTCGCCCGGTGAGAGTCGGCTGCGGTGTTCGGCCTCGGCGGCGAGGTGGGCTCTTTGAGTGGCGGGCCGCAATGCTTCCGGTCGCATGACCACGCCCTTGCCGTCGACCTCGATGACCAGCAGGACATCCCGGCTGCAGGGCAAGGGAATGTGCTGCTGATAGAAGGAGTCGATGTCCTCGGAGGCGGCGGCCAGGAGCTGTTCGAGACGGCGCTTGCCCAGCACTCGTCCGCAGCGTCGCTCGATCGCCTGCTGAGACTGGTCGAACGAGCCTCGGACCGCTTCGGTGACCGCGAGCCGGCGCAGTCCCATCGAGTGCCGGCCCGCGGGGAGCGACAGCGTCGCATCGGCCGGATGGACATTGGCCATCGACGGGCCTCGATAGGCCATGCGTTTCACCCGCACCAGGCCGAACATGCAGGCCAGCCAGCGTGCATGGCCCGTCTCCTGCCACGGACGCAGCTGTCCGTCCGAGCCGATCACTCGTGGCCGCGCTTCCCGCCCGGCTGCCTCTTCTTCCCTGTGGGCCCGTAGATCCAGGTGATCCTGCAGTAGCTGCCGCAGCAGCTTGCGTCCGGCTTCTTCCAGGTGTTCTTCCAGCTCAGCGTGGGTCATCGACTGGGCCGGCTTGCCTTGCAGGGTGAGCAATAGCGATTCGAAGGCACTGACCGAGCGGGCAAACAGGTCAGCACTCACGCTTGTGTCATACGGTTCCATCCCGGGGCTCTTCTCGGCGGGCGTCGATTTGGTTGGCACCTTCGACTCTAGAGAGAAGAGCCCCTCCTTCAAGAGGAGTTGGACCCCGTCTCCGCCTCGCGACGGGCCGCCGTGAACAGACCCGGATCGCCTTCGGTCAGCCAGCCCCTGGCGACCAGCCGCTTCAGCTTCCCCCGCGTCCCCTCGATCTTGCCCACCTCGGCCGGCAGCCCGATCCTCGGCACGACCTGCTTGGCCCGCACCGGCCCCGGAGCATCCCGGACCACCTCCACGATGTCCCGGTAGACCTTCGGGAGTGCACTCGTTTCCATCCCCGGCCGCCAGTGGGGCACCGCCAGCACCCCCACCATCTGCCGCTCGGCTCCGGCGTACGCAGACGACTCCTCGGCCTCGTCCGCCCCGACGGCTTCCGGCTCCGCATCCACCGCGGCCGATGTACCAGCCGACATCTCGGCCATCACCTCGGACACTGTCTCCCGGGCGATCCGCAGCCGGTCCAGAGTCTCCCGAGACTCCTCCAACCGGCCCGTCACCTCGGCCAGTTGCTCCTCAAGCTCGTCCACCCGCACCCGGGCAGTCGCCTCCCGGGCCTCCAACTCCTCGAACAACGAGCCCATCAGGATCGCCTCCTCCACCACCCACGGTAGAGAGGAACCCAGCCGAACACACCCCGATCAGCACCGACCTGCCGGCTACTTCCCTTCAGAGGAACCGCACCCTTCCGATATTGGGCGGGGGCCGCCGCTGGCCCTCGCGGAGACCGGCTGGCCGCCGCGCCGGCCCTCGACCTGCTGACCGCGCTGCGCCCACGCAAGATCACCGTGTCCCTGTACGGGGCGAGCGACGCCTCCGCCGAAGCACTGACCCGCACCCCGAAGGCCTACAGCCAGGTCATCAAGGGCCTGACCGCGATCCGGGAGACCGCGCTGAACACCGAGATCGCCCTGATCGTCACCAAGCACAACGCCCACGAGATCACCGCCATGCGCACCATCGCCGCCGAGCTCGCAGACACGGTGACCGAGCACGCGAACATCAGCCCCACCTACGACGGGCAGCCCGACCCGCTCGCCAGCCAGGCACCCGAATTCCTCGACCGGCCCTCGGCGTTCACGGGTTGCCCGGCCGGCCACACTTTCCTCCACGCAGACCCGTTCGGCCTGGCCACCATGTGCAAGGTCGGCCGCGAGAACCCATCAATCTTCTGGACACCGGCGTCGAAGGACTCGCGGACCTGCCGCACATCGCCGATGCCCAGATGCTTCGCACCGGAGGCTGTACAGGTTGCAAACTCTCCGGCACCTGCCGGGTCTGCCGGCCGCTCGCCAAGGCCTACCAGGAAGCGAAGGCACCGCTGAATACCTACTGCCAACACGGACAAGGAGTACGAGCATGACCGCCGTTGCCGTAAAGATCCGCCCCCGCCCCGCCGAAGAAGAGCCCGAAGCCCTGATCGTCGTTGAGGACATCGAAGCCCTGACGACCGGGGCCAACCCCGGCTGCAGCAACGACAACCCCTGCCGGTAACCCGTCGCTGAACCACACGGGCCCACCGGGTGGGGCATCTTCACCGACCCCGCCGAACTCGCGCTCCATGAGAAGGCCTTCGAGCTCCTGAGTCGGTCGGCCGTCCACGGACAGCACGCCAAGAACTTGATCACCGACGCGTTGAAGTTCTGGCCGTCGTAGAGATCGCCTCTCCCTCGGCCCGGATCACCGACCGCAAGTTCAAGCCTCCCTGCACGCGGCAGCAGGCACCGCTCACTACTGGCGCATCGAGCTGGAGCCCCGGGCGCACTTCGGCGAGCTCCACGGCACGACGTAGGTCGGCCAGGCCATCGCACAGGCCGGGCAGGCAGTGACCGTTGAGCGGCCGTTCCCACTGGCCTTCGCCCCCGCCCAACTCACCCACCGATAAGACCCCGCAGCACCCACCAGGCAGACCAGACGGGCGCGCTCCGGCTGCCAACATGGCAGCGCTCAACCAGCCGCGAACTCGATCCCGAGATCGTTGTCTCCGGCCACAGCCCACCCCGGCCCTGAAGTCATCGACGACAGTGCGGTCCGCGCTGCACATCTGGCGGCGGATCAGCGCGTTCACTCGCGGCCGCGCTCCTCGGCGATCTCGCGGATGGTGCGCCGGCGGGGTGAACGTGCCACGTGACGCGTGACACCGGGGCCGACCAGACCGCGTGCCCGCCGCTACGTGCGTGGATGCAGCGGGCGCGCGGCCCGTGCTGCGCCGGCCCGAAACAGGCCCAATTCCAGTTCAGACGCCTCTGCTACGGAGTGACGTCGTGTAGCGATCGGTGCGCTGCTTGTCCGGGCTGGCCCTGCTTTGCGAGCTCCTACCGCATGGACGAGGCAGACCGACAGTCAGGGTTGAGCTCGGCATCCAGGGCGTTCTCGGCGTCCGGGCTCGGCGCGTAGCCGCTCCACTGCTCAAAGACGCGGCGGGCCTGCTCGGCACGCTCGGAGAGGGTGAGCAGGTTCTCGGACATTTGAGTCAGGACCGCGCGCAGCGACATGCCTTCGGCGGCTGCCACTTCTGCGACCCGGCGCTTGGCAACGGTGGGGATGCGGACGTTCGAGTCGTCGGACATGACAGGACTCCTCTCCACACCGACCGCACACGAGGCCACAGCTACTTAGCCCGGGTGCAGCCTTGGCTTACGCGTCATGAACGGGTGCCGTGCAGCTCCCATCAGGAAAAGGGCACATACCGGCGTTGGTGCGCTTACGCCGCCAGCAGGCCACGTTGTCGAACGGCGAAGCCGCCCAGCTAGCCGACCCTGAGCCGTCTCTATCCCTGTATTCCAAGGAGCACACCCCGTCGTGCTGCAGCAGATCGCTTCCGCCGTCCACGCCTACATCCAGCCGCACGGCGGCTGGTGCGTCAGCAACGCCGGCGTCCTGGTCGGCAAGGAGTCCGTCACTCTCATCGACTGCACCGCCACCGAGCACAGCGCTGGCCGGCTGCGCCAGGAAATCCGCACGCTCACCGCAGCACCGGTTTCCCGCATCGTGCTCACCCATCACCACGGCGACCACCACCACGGCGCCTCCGTGTTCCGCGCGCCCCTTGTGATCGCCCACGAACACACCCGGACCCAGATGCTGGACGAGGGCATCAACCTCCCCGGTATCTGGCCCGACACCGACTGGGGCGACATCCACCTGAACCCGCCGAACCTGACCTTCACCGACCAGATATGCCTCGACATCGACGGCCTGGCCGTCGAGTTGATCCACTACGGGCCCGCACACACCACTGGCGACATCGTCGTCTGGATCCCCCAGTACAGGATCCTCTTCGCTGGCGACCTCACCTTCTCCGACTCCACCCCGTTCGTCTTCATGGGCTCCCTCGCCGGCACCCTGACAGCCCTCGACCAGCTCCGCGAACTCGACCCCGAGACCGTCGTCTCCGGCCACGGCCCCATCACCGGCCCCGAAGTCATCGACGACAACGCCGACTACCTGCACTGGGTCAACCACCTGGCCAGCAACGGCATCACCGCCGGCTGGACACCCCTGGAAACCGCCACGCGCAGCGACTTGCGCCCCTACGCACACCTCAGCGAACCCGAACGTCTGGTCGCCAACCTCCACCGCGCATACGCCGAACACCACAACCAGCCAACAGCCAAACCGCTACCCATCCCACCCGCACTCGCCGACATGACCGCCTACAACGGCGGCAGCCCACTGCCCTGTGCTGCGTGACCAGGCGATCCGGGTTCAGTTTCGTCCGGAGCTTCGACATACAGGCGCGCGTCGATCTCCACTGCCTGATCAAGGACCCAGGCGCGAAGGTCGGCGAGGCGCTCCAGGGTCAGGCCGTAGTCAGTGAAGTCCTCGTCGTCCCACCACTCGGCGCCGTTCAAGCGGTCGCCAAGGTCTTGGAGGCTGAACTCGAAGCGAGCATGGCGCCGGCCGAGGGTCTCAAGGTCGGTGGTAGCGCACTGCTGGGCGGCGGCGTGCACGTCGATGAGATCGTGGACCGCGCCGCGATCAGGAGAGCGCGGACTCTGTGCCGATCACGTCGTCGAAGGCCAGCACCGGCCCGTACGAGGTCTCGACAGGAGCACTCCAGAACGCTTCCTCGAGGACGTCGATTTCGCATTCCTCTCCGGTCTTCGGATCGGTGACGATGAGACGGCCGGAGAAGGCGCTCGCCTCGATCTGGCGTACACCCCAACCTCGGGCCACGAGGCCCCTGCTGACTGAGCCGACAATCTCAGCGATCGACGCAGGGTCCTCGGTGGCCAGATCAAGGTCTCGGCTGAGACGACCGCTAAGCCGTGGGCCTGAACCGCGTAGCTGCCAGTGATCACCCAGGAATACGGAGTGTCGATCGCGAGGACATCGGCCAGCAGATCTCGGTCCAAGAACGCGATCAGGTCCTTCTGCTGCACAAAGGAAGGCCTTACCGCACTGTCCTTGCTGAAGGGCTCGAACACGTTCGGCACTGAGAAACCAGAGGGGGTAAGGGCCATGCCTCGTTATAGCCCGCCGCCCGCGGGCGGTCCCGCAGCAGGGGAAGATCCAGTCACGCAATAAGCAGGGAGAGATCCACCGGGGCGCTCGGCCCGTCGGGCAGGGCGTGCGCCGCACCGTCAAGACCGATGCATATGCTGGTATGACTCCGCCGTCCACGCAGACACACTGGCCAGCGCCCCGGTCACTCCCGCGTTCACGACTGGACCTGCCACAAATGTCCCGCGCCGCGGAAGACCTCGGCGTAGATCTTGGGCAGGTCATCGGTGACACGGGGCGGCGAGCCAGGCCTAGTCGGTGGGCACCTTCAGCCCGTCAACCGCCGCGCCGTTGCCCGGCGCCGCGTGAGGCGGACGATGCGGCCCTGACCGCGTCCTGATCTCCACTGCCCCGCCCCACCGCGGCTTACGCAGGCGCTCGATGTCTGATGCCCGGGCCGTTACAGAACGGCCCGGGTTTCGCCTCGACCTACGTCCTCATCCATCGCCTTGCACAGGTCAACTTTTGATCGATTCATCGCCACGAACGGGCGCATAGATTGTGGATCTCCCCATTGGGCGTTTCATGCCCTGTGCCCCTGCCGCTGACGAGAGAACACTGCAATGACTGTGCATGCCCCGACCACAAACCAGTGGCTCTTCCTCGGCAAGGACGGCCGGCTGACCGCGTACGCCCTGTGCGCCGAGGGCGTACGCCGCTGGACGGAGACCAGGCCCGGAGGGCCGCAGTGGAACACCCAGACATTCGCCATCCCCGACCTGACGCACCTGGCACTCGCCCAGTCGCAGGCGGGGTACGTCCATCTCCTCGGACGCCGCAGCAGGACCGAGGCGGACGGCACCGTCGTGGTCGACTTCGTGCACGCGGTGCAGTACCAGAGTGGGCGCTCTCTCGGCAGCTGGCACTCGCTGGGGAATCCCTACCGGGACTCAGGGCGAGCACAACGCGTCGGCATACCTTCCTGCACCGTCGATCACGAGGGCTCCCTGTACGTGTTCATACGGAACGCGGGCCACGGCGTCCAGATGGCAAAGGAAAGCACGAAAGGGCCTTGGGGAGCGTGGACCAACCTCAAAGGAACCCATGTCCTGGACGGGCTGACGGCCCACACCTCTGCATCCGGCCATGTCGAAGTCCTTGCCCCCGCACAGGACAGGGTTCTTTGCTGGCAGCAGGCAAAGGCCGGTGCCGATCCGGTACGCGGTGACGACATTCCCTTGTCCGCCAGACCGGGATCGATCTCCACAGTCTCGTCGGCCTCTGCCGGCCTCGTCCACTATTGGATCGACGGGCAGCACGGCAACGTCATCGCCCACCTCCCTGGACATAGCTCCCACATCATTGCCCAGGGCCCTCTGCAGGGTGCCGCGGCCGCTGTGCCGTGCGTGCTTCAGGGCAGGGAGTTCAGTGTGCTCGCACTGCGCGACCAGGGGAACCAACTGGTCCTGATGACCCACGACCCCCAACAGCCCGGGGCCGGCGCATCCGGGGCCCGGCTCGACGACGACGGCTCAGGCGCCCCGGCGCTGGCCGTCGACGGACTGGGCCGTCTCACCCTCGCCACCCTTTCCGAAGCCGGGCAGCTGCACGTGACCCGTCAGGAGACGCCCGGCCAGCTGACGCTGTCCTCCTGGCATGTCTCCTGACTGATGTACTACCGGCCAGTAAACCGTGGTGCGCGCTTCTCCAGAAACGCCTGCATACCCTCGCGCTGGTCCTTGGTCGCGAACAAGCCGTGAAAGACCCTCCGTTCATAGAGCAACCCTTCTCGCAGGCCGCCCTCCAGCGCCCGGTCCACGCATTCCCGGGCCGCCATCACGGCCGGTTTGCTGTACGCAGCGATCTGCACAGCAGCAGCCTGGGTCTCCGCCATGAGCTGCGCGTCTGGAATGACTCTGGCAACCAGTCCGGAGCGCTCGGCCTCGGCCGCGTCCATGGTCCGGCCGGTGAGGATCAGGTCCATCGCCTTGGCCTTGCCCACCAGGCCGGTGAGTCGCTGGGTGCCGCCGATGCCGGGGATCACCCCGAGCGCGAGTTCCGGCTGCCCGAAGCGCGCGCTCTCAGCGGCGAAGGCGATGTCGCACATCATGGCCAGCTCACACCCACCGCCGAGGGCGTATCCGGCAACTGCCGCGATTTTCGGGGTTCGCAGCGAGGTGAAGCCTTCCCAGCCTGCGAAGTAGTCCTCCGCGGTGACCTGCATGTGTGACTTGGCGGCCATCTCCTTGATGTCCGCGCCTGCGGCGAAGAACCGGTCGGATCCGGTGATGACGAAGCAGCCGACCGACGGGTCCTGGTCGAGAGGGCGCAGGGTGTCGACCAGTTCGTGCATGAGCGCACTGCTGAGTGCGTTGCGCGCTTCGGGGCGGTGCAGCTGCACTGTGATGACGCGGTCCTGGCGATCAATCTTCACGTATTCCGTGTTCGCATAGTTCATGTTCATGAGTCCCAGATGGCTCCGTAGGCGGGTATCCCCCGGCTCTCCAGGCCGCTGACGACCTGCCAGGTGAGTTTCTTGTTGGAGATGCAGATGACTGCCTCAGCGTCGAACTCCGCATAGGCGGCATAGGCGAGGCGCACCATGTCGGGCTTGCCGTGCTCGGAGGTGTCCCAGATGGTCGCGTCCGGCTGGACCGCGAGGATCTCGTCGATCAGCCCGTCTCCGTACGTGGTGCGGGGGCTACGGGTCGCCCAGACCAGGCGTGCCGGCACCTTGGCGGCGAGCAGATGGGGCAGGCACGGTCCGATGCCGCTGCCGGTCGCGACGTACACAACCCTCTTGAACAACGTCTCGATGTTGGCGACCCCGGCGGTGGGGATGCCCTTGACCCACACATGGGACGGGACATCGTCGATGAATGAGCCTGTCCAGTCGCCGGCCCGAGAGACGGTGAGTCGGAACCCGTCCCGGCCTGGCGTAGGGACGTTGGCGAACGAGTGCCATTCGCGCAGCGGGCTGCGGCTGATGGCCGTGGAGGAGCCTGCGAACGGCGTCACGCCGTAGTCGAAGTGGACCAGGGCCACATGCGACGAGGGGCGTTCCACGGTGACGGCCACCTTGCGCAGGCGCAGCCAGGGCAGTGCGATGCTCACCGTCAGCACGGCGAGCATCCACAGGCCAGGTTCCGACGCCGTCAGGGCGCTCTGGATCCAAAAGAGGACGAGCGCTGCCCAGCCGCCGTAACGGTGTGTCTCCTCGAAGCGGTCGTGGAAGCGGGCCCGGAGGGTCGGCAGTGCGGTGATCACCATCAGGGCCAAGAGCACCACGAGCACCCAGGACACGGTGACGGCCAAAGCCCCCGCGTCGGTGGAGCCGAAGGTGAGCACGCAAGTCAGTGCCATGAACCACAGGCTGCCCGCGAGGGCACCGCCGATGTGCAGCCCTCCGAAGTGGTAGACCTTCGCAAGCGTCCAGCGGACCCTCAGAGGCCAGTTGGTCGGGGCCGACGTGGCCAGGCGGAACAGCCCGTTGATGACGTACTGCTGCCGGATCACGATCGCGAGGGCTAGGTTCAGCAGTGCCGCATTGGCGAGGGCGTCACTCGGTATGCCGCCGGAGGCGAGGCCGAACCCGAGGTAGGCCAGGTTGAACACGAGGACGAAGGCGGCCAGCCGGTTGTGGTGCATCAAGCGCGGATGCTTGAACAGCCGGCGCAACGGCGGTGCCAGGGGCGGCAGTTCGATCTCATGGGCTACCGGAGAGTGGATGCGAGCGCTGGTCATCAGGCTGCCTCGGCCGAAAGTCCGAGGGTGGAGGCGAGGGCGAGCAGGGCCGCCTTGTCGATCTTCCCGCGGCTGGTCCTGGGAAAATCGACCACGGGGTGTACAGCTGCGGGGACGCAGTAGTACGGCAAGGCGTCTGTCACGGTCGTCCGGGCCTGCTCGGGATCGACTTCTGCCGGCATCACGAACGCGACCAGCGTCTTGTTGTCGACCTTGAGCGTGACCGCCCGGGTGCAGCCGGGCACCGATTCGAGCACGGCGGACACTGCGTCGAGCTCGACCCGGAATCCGCGGACCTTGACCTGATCGTCCGTCCGGCCGAGGTGCTCGAGGTCTCCGTCGGGGGTCCACCGGCCGAGATCCTTGGTACGGAACATCCGCTTGCCTCCGCCCAGAAAGGGATCAGGGGCATAGCGCTCGGCGGTGAGCTCGGGGTTGCCGAGATATCCCGCGGACACGCAGTCACCGCCGGCCCACATCTCGCCCGTCTCGCCGATTCCACACATCCGGCCCTCGTCATCGAGGACGTAGACCGTGTTGTTGGGCGTGGGACGCCCGATCGTGAGGCGCAGGGCTCCCGGCCGGTGGCGCTGCATCGTGTTCACGATGGTCGTCTCGGTCGGCCCGCAGGAGTTGTAGAAGGTGCAGAAGGCTGCCCAACGGTCGGCGAGCGAGCGCGGGCAGGGCTCGCCCGCTACGGCGACGGTCTTCACCCGACGGCAGCGATCCACGTCCAGGGTGGCGAGGATGGAAGGTGTGGCGATGACGACGTCGACTTGCTCGGCCGTCTCGGCAATCGACTTGCCGCGGATGACCAGCGTCCCCCCGGCAGACAGCGTGCCCAGGATCTCCCATGCCGCCATGTCGAAGGCGATGCTGAGCAATTGCCCGACGCGCAGGCCAGGGCCAATACCGAGGTTGCCCGGCTCCGTGAGCAGGAGGTTGCACACGTTGCGGTGCGTGACAGTGACACCGTTGGGGGCGCCCGTGGTGCCCGACGTGAACAGGACGTAGCAGCCGCCATCCGGGCTCGCGGGCCGCGTGGGCACGAACTGCTCATGCACAGAGGTGAGTTCGGGACCGTCCGCCATCAGTTGATCGACGGCGAGCACCTGTGTTCCCATCCCTCGCGGGACCTGATCAGCCAGGCGCGACAGTGTCAGCACGACGCGGATCGATGCGCTGCGCACCACATGGCGCAGCTGCGACTCCGGTGCGACGCCGATGTGCTGAGGCGCATACGCAGCACCGGCCTTCAAGGTGCCCAGGATGCCGACCAGCATGGGTATCGAACGCTGCACGAACACACCGACGGTGTCCCCGGGCCCGATGCCGTGGGCAACGAGGCGGCTCGCGAGCCGGTCGGCCTGCCGGTCGAGCTCTGCGTACGTGATGGACTCACCCAGGTGCTCGGCGGCGACAGCGCTGGGCTGGGCCGTCGCCCATGCCTCGAAAGCGTGGTGAATGCGGGTGTACGGCAACGAGACCACGGGCCCGCGGCCGAAACGTCCGGTGAGGTCAGCGCCCGGCCCTTCGGGCATGAGGTGGGACATCTACGGCCGTCCTTTCATGTAGCGGGATCCATGGGCCTCCCGGTACATCAGGGGTTCCGGTGGCACATGGACAGTTAACTTCGGGTTCGCCCTGATCAGGGCACAAAAGGACGATCCGTAACAGTTGCTTAAGAACTCGAGTGGCCGACTCGTCGCGCCTCAACTGCGTGACGATCCCATCGCAGCCTGCTCCCCGAGACAGGAGCAAACGGGCTCCCCGTCGCGGCCCGGTTTTCCATCGCCCGGCCCGGGCCGCGGCACCCCCGGAGCGCTCACTGCGCCTGAGGGCCCCTGGCGCTCGAGTCCGCCGGCCCCGGCGCATGCGTCACAGCACGTCCACGTTCGATGCGGCATTTCCCGCACTTCGTCGACCCAGGTGTCAACTTCCGCCGACGTTTCCGGGCGCCCCGGTCCCGCAGTCTCGAAGGGTCGGCGCGACACGCCGGATCTCCCCCGGATCCGCATCGCCAGGCAACGACCCGGGGTCCGACTTCTCAGCCCCAACGAAGTGTCGTCAAGCCCGCGCACAGCCCATGGCTCGGTGCCGCGCCGTCGCGCCGCACCTGCTCGCACCGCTGCGGGCCGGACCCTGCCCCGACCCGACCCGAAGGAAACGCTCCATGGGAACCCATCGCAAACCCAAGATCCGCCGCCATCGCCGCGCCATATCCGTGAGCGTGGTCTCGGTCACTGCGCCTGTCGTCGCGGCCCTGTCCGCGACCTCAGCCAGCGCCGCTCCGGTCTCCACCTGGGACAAGGTCGCTCAGTGCGAGTCGACAGGGAACTGGAACATCAACACCGGCAATGGCTACTACGGCGGTCTGCAGTTCTCACAGAGCACCTGGGAAGCGTTCGGCGGCGGTCAGTACGCCGAGCGCGCCGACCTCGCGACCAAGGAGCAGCAGATCACCGTCGCCGAGAAGGTGCTCGCAGGGCAGGGGCCCGGCGCCTGGCCGACCTGCTCGGTACAGGCCGGCCTCACCCAGGGCGGCCCCGCACCTGAATTCGGCACCCCGCCCAGCAACGGTCAGGCCGGGCAGGAGCAGGGCGACCAGGCTCCCGTCGCGCCGGCACCCACAATCCCCGAGCAGTCAGCCGAACCCGCGTCGTCCGACGCCGGCGCTCAGTACCGCTACACGGTCCAGCAAGGTGACACGCTCGGCTCGATCGCAACAGACCGGGACCTCACCTGGCAGGAGTTGTACGAGGCGAACCGCCAGATTATCGGTGAGGACCCGAACCTGATCCTCCCAGGCCAGCGGCTCCACTACGACTCGCCCAGCAGCGCTGTCGACACTCCGCCCACCGGGGACCCCCAGGCGACCGCCGACACCTCCCAGAACGACGCGCCCGAGTCTGCAGCGCCGCAGCCCGAGGCCAAGGCCGATGCCCCTTCGCAGCCCGCATCTGCCGGGCCCGGCTGGACCCTGCCTGTCGACGGCGGGACGATCAGCACGGCCTACCGCCAGTCCGGTGCCTGGGCGGCCGGTTACCACACGGGCGTCGACTTCGCTGTGCCCAGCGGCACCCCGATCGTTGCGGTGGGAGACGCCACTGTCGTGTCCGCCGGCTGGGACGGTGCCTACGGAAACGCCGTCGTACTACAGATGAACGACGGGCTCTACACGCTGTACGCGCACCTCAGTTCGCTGTCCGTGTCCACGGGCCAGACGGTGGACGGCGGCCAGCAGATCGGCCTGGCCGGCAGCACCGGCAACTCCACAGGTCCGCACCTGCACTTCGAGGCTCGCACGAGCAACAACTACGACGCGCACGTCGACCCGATCGCTTACCTGGCGGGCCACGGCGTGACAGCCCGCTGAATCTGTTCACCACCGAGTTGTCGCCGCGCCCCCCCCCGCCGCCCCGGCCCCTTGCGGGGCCCGCGCCCGCT
>NZ_JAEIMH010000041.1:69478-79684 GCF_016464295.1 Streptomyces sp. N35
CAGCCCTCCTCTCGGGCTGCGGCAACTTTGGTGTGCCCGGCTCCAGTTCGCGGCGAGCCACGCCCGCGCACAACTTTCACCGCACGCCGAGTCAAGGATCTCTTGCGGCTCCAAAGGCAACTCCGGGCCATGGGACCTCACTTGAAGCCGTGCGCGAGCGTCGCAAGGGCACCACTTCCCGGCAGGCAAACAACCCGCCGCACCCAACGTGACCCAGGTCACGGCAGCCCTCGCGTCATGATCGACTCATTGGGCAGTCCGAGGAGGAAAGGACCTGCCACTCGGTCCACCTGCCACCGGACTCGGGGAGAGACCATGAACGATGCCACCACGGTGTGCGCCAAGGTCCAGATGTACCTGCTCGCCGGAATCAACGAGTGCACCCCCGTCACCACCACACTCTGGTACGACTCGACCGACCCCTTCGCCGTGCGACTTCTGATCGAGATCGAGGACTCGACCTACGCCGACTGGGTCTTCGCCAGGGACCTCCTGGAGCGGGGCATGCACGGCTCCGCCGGCCACGGGGACGTACGTGTGTGGCCAGCTCCCCGCGACCGCAGCGAAACGCGCATCAGCCTCGCCGGAGTAGGACTCGAATCCAACTACGTCCAGGCGATCTTCACCGCACGCTCGGCGGACCTGCACGACTTTCTGGCCTGCACCTACGACCTGGTCGCTGCAGGCGCGGAAGAGATCAACTTCGAGCGGGAACTCACCCACCTTCTGGCGGACGGCTGACCACCGACACCATCGGCTGCCTCCCCGGGGCGAGCATCGCGAGAACAGGAACCCCGCAATGGATCAACCTGCAGCAGGCCGGGCTGCACCCCGGGAATCAGCTGCCCCACACTTGACTCGAGGCGCGCAGCAAGGAGTCGTGCAGCGTTCACTCGACTGGGTGGAGCATGCAAAGCGAGCCCTGGTGGGCGAGTTGGACACCGTGCCGCACGCAAGCACCTGGCTCGTCGACTTCGTGTTGGTCCTGCTGTGCGGGCTGCTGTCCACGGTAATTGTGACCACTGCCTTCGATACGGCTCCTGACGGCAACGGCGCGCTGGGGATCGCGATCGGGTGGGCCGCAGCCACCACTTTGCTCTTTCGTCGCCGACTGCCCGAGTTGTCCGCGGCGGCCGCGCTCGGGGCGCTGATCACGACAGACGACCGCGTTCCCCTGGTCTTCGCCTCATACGCCCTGGCGGCGTACTGCAGACACCTGCGCTGGGGGTGGATCTCCGCGCTGGCAGCAAGTTATCTGATGACACGTGACATTCCCGTCGTCGTCTACACGGCAGATCGCGACCACACGTACTTCGTGCTCAGCGCCGTCCTCCTGCCCGCGCTGTTCGGCGCAACCGTGCGCCGCCACCGTGCCGCAATGAGCGCCCTGCGCCACCAGGCCCGCCAGGCAAATGCGACGGTGCGCCAGGCCTCGGGACTGGCTGTCCTCGAGGAACGCATGCGATTGGCCCAGCAGACGCTGGACTCCCTTGGACACCGGATGACCGTCCTGTGCATCCAGGCCAGCGCACTGCAGGAAGACCCGCAGGCCGACGACCAGTTGCGGCAGTGCGCCACGACCATCGAAACGACGGCTCGGGCCGCGATGGTCGACATCCGCAGGGGCGTGGACCTGATACACGACCCCATGCGCCGTGACCCCACCTTGATGGGCCTCGACTGCGCACGTCTGATCACCTCGGTCGTCCGCAACATGCGGGCCACTGGCATGGACCTGCAGGCCGAGATCTGCGGCGACCTCGATGATTTGCCCCCGGAATACGTCCCTGTGCTGCGACGTGCCGGACGGGAGGCCCTCATCAATGCGGCGAAGTACGCCCGATGCTCGGTAGTGGTCCTGCGGTTGACCGTGCGGCCGGACCAGGTTGCCCTCGAAATCGAGAATTCCCCTGCGCCTGGGCCCCAGGTGCTGGTCGACTCCGCCGGAGTGGGCCTTGCCAGTCTGCGCACCGCGGCGGCCAAAGCGGGTGGCCGGATGCAGGCTCACGCGACGGACAGCGGAGGCTTCCTGCTTCGAGTGGACTTTCAGGCATTACGAAGATGTGGCGTTCAACCTGACGAGGTCAATTCAGCCGGGCTTGGTGCTGATTAGGGCGTGATCAATGATTTAGTGGTATCCAGCGCGGACTGCGGACCGATGGCCATGAGTGCCCGGCTGAGTTCGACCCCGCAATGGAGGATGCAACCGGTGACAGTCCGAGTCTTGATCGTGGATGACCAGAACCTCATCCGCTCCGGATTGCGCTCGGTGCTCGACGCTCACGAAGACATCGATGTCGTCGCCGAAGCCGCCGATGGCGTGGAAGCACTGGGAGCCGTGCAAGAGCACCGGCCAGATGTAGTCATCATGGATCTGCACATGCCGAGAATTGACGGCGTCGCGGCAACCATCCAACTGATGCGCCTCGAGGAGCCGCCGAGGGTTCTGGTGCTTACCACCTTCAACACTGACGATGTGGTGATACAAGCACTGAGCGCGGGCGCATCCGGCTTCCTGCTCAAGGACGTCCGCTCCGACGAACTTGTGGCAGCTGTACGCACCATCTCGGCCGGCGGGACAGCGATGTCCCCGGAGATCATGGCCAAGCTCATCAAGCGGGCAGGCACGCGGATGCCCGCCGGTGCACACGGATTGCAGGCGAAGCTGGACTCGCTGACGGACAGTGAGCGCGACGTGCTCGCCCTGATCGGTTCGGGACTGACGAACCAGCAGATCGCGGACCAGCTGCATCTTTCGCTGGCGAGCGTGAAGACCTACGTATCGCGGATGCTCACCCGGCTCGGGCTCGACAACCGCACACAAGCCGCGATCTTGGCATACGAGGCAGGCCTGGTGGGGGGGCCCGGCGATTGACCTTCTTCTGTTGACCTTCGCCGGACGCGGGATCAACCTTCGCTGAAGCTGACAACCTTCACCAGGCCCTCAGGCCACCTTCCGCCGGGAGACTCGAGGCATCCCCCTCACCTCCACGGAAGCCTCGATGCCTACTCAGCCCACCGAGCGGCAGGCCCCAGCAGGCCTGCCGCCCGCTCACCTCTGGCGGTCAGCGATCCGCTTGTCGCCGGTGGACTGGTTGCGCAGCGCGGATCCGCGTGTCCTGGATGTCGTCACCACCCTGCTGGCAACGGCCCTCACCCTGCTGGCCGTGCTCGACAACTACCGCACCGGTCTCCTGGTCAGCTACGGCTGGTCGGTGAGCGCCGCGGTCCTCTGCTCTTCAACGCTGCTGTTTCGACGCCGCCTGCCCGAACTCATCGCGGTATCGAGCCTGGTATCCACCCTGGCAACCGACGACTCCACGTTGCTGGTCTTTGGTTCCTGGACGGTCGCCCGGTACGCAAAGCAACGGCGCGGCGCGCTGCTCGCCCTCATCGCGCTGGGATACGTCATCACCCGTCCCCTGGTGGCCGATCCCCTGCTGTCGTATCAGGCCATCTATCACCTGGGGGTCGACGTCATCCTGCCCGCCATCGTCGGCAGCACCCTGCGCCGCCAGGAGCTGTTCAACAGGCTGGTGCGGCAACAGGTACACCGCGTCCAGAAGTCAGTGGACCAGGCCGCCAAGTACGCAGTGCTCGAGGAGCGCACCCGGCTGGCCTTCGACATGCATGACGGAGTGGGACACCAGGTAGCCGTAGTCACACTGCAGGCCCAGGCGATCAACGTCAATGCCGAGCACCCCGAGAAGGTTCGGGAGGGCGCCAAAGTGGTCGAAGATGCCTCCCGCGAGGTTATGTCCGAACTGCGCGCGATCCTCGACATGCTCCGCAGCAATCCCGGCGACAACACACCGCCCATGCGGCTGAGCCAGACGGACTACCACACCTTTCTCAACTCTCTCGTGCGCAACATGAACGCCGTCGGTGTCAACGCCCAGTGCACGGTGCTCGGGACCCCCGTGCCGCTCCCTCGTGAGACGCAGACGATGCTGTATCGCATCGGCCAGGAAGGGCTCACGAACGCGGTCAAGTACGCCCCGGGTGCAGCCATCCTCATCCGACTGGCGTTCCACCCGTACCGCGTCGACATCGCGATAGAGAACAGGCGCCCCACGGACAAGAACCCGTCGCTGGGAAGCGGAGGTGTCGGGCTCGAAGGGCTGACGGCCCGCGTCCGGGAGCACGGCGGCTATCTGCAGGCCACGCCGACTCGCAATGGCGGATTTCTCCTGCAGGCCCACCTACCGATAAACACGGCAGACGCGGTTCAACGTCGCTGACTACGGCCGCTGGTGGATGTCCAACACCAACCTCGTCAAGTTCGCGGCCGGCACCCACACCGTCACCGCCACCGCCACCGCCACCGCCACCGCCACCGCCACCGGCATCACCGACGAAGGCATGACCACCAGCACCAAGGTCACCTTCACCGTCAAGTAACCAACCCACCACCACAACCTGCGGCCCGTGCACCACACCAGGTGCACGGCCCGCAGGCCTACCTCCGGTTCAAAGCGATTGGTCCTGCGTCCCCCGCCTCCGGTCCGGCAGCGTGGCCCGCAGCAGGAAACCGCCCTCCGGTCTCCGTCGCGCGAGGAATCGGCCTCCTGCCTTCTCTGTCGCAGCCGCCAGGCATGGCAGCCCCTCTCCTCCTGAATCCACCACAATCCTGGGCCCCTGCCCGGGGCTGTTCCCCACCTCCAGCGCCACCTCCCCCAGGTCTGCGTACAACCGGAGGGACACCGAGGCGCCCGGCGCGTACTTGGCTACATTCGTCAGACCCTCGCGGGCGATACGGCGCAGCAGTTGAGCGTCCTCGGGGGGCAGGTCGTTCATCCCGCTTTCCACTGTGTGGCGAACGTCCATCCCACCGGCGCGCATGTTGCGCGCCAAACTCGCCAGGAAGCGCCCGAAGTCGAAGTCCGCATCCACCGAGTCGCGGCCACCGGGATCTTGGAGCATGTCGAGTGTTTCCCTGACTTCAGCCATGGCCGCACGGGCCGACTCAGCGACCAAGTCTGCGTTCTCGCGCAGTTCACCATCGCGTGCCTTCTCCCGCAGGGCGGCTGACTGCAGTGTGAGCACCGTGAGGTGGTGTCCGAGATTGTCGTGGGTACGCTGAGCGATGCGCGTACGTTCCTCCAGCACCGCCAGGTCGGCCGCCTGGTCCACGGACGCACTGGCCTGGCGTGCGCGAGTACGCAAGGCGTCCGTCGCAGCCCGGTAACGCCGCACCGTCTCTCCGTACACCGCGGGCAAGATGATGGTCGCGAAGGCGAAGTGGACCGGCTTGCGTCCACCGGCGACAGGTACCGAGACTTCGCGCACGACGATGTAGCAGGCTGCGATGGCGGCGATCTCGGCCCAACGCAGCCGGCGCCCATAGGCCACCAGGGCATAGGCGGCGAAAATCAGCGGCGTGCGGTCGTCGGTGTAGAACGCGGCCATCAAGGCAGCCACTGCCGGGATCTCAGGAACCCTGCTCCGCAGAGCAAGCGTCAGGGAGGCAGCCCAGGCCACGGCCACGCTGTACCAGTAGTGCTGAAGCACGCCGAAGTGGTGCGTGTCGTAGAGCGCGAACCATGTCAGCACTCCGCAAGAGAGGGCGATGGCGATGTCCACTCGCCAGGGCAGTGGATAACACCGTCCCTCACCTAGCTGGCCAGTGGTCTTTCCCAATGCCCACGAGGCGAAATCCCTCAGGCGCTCGGACAGCGTGCCGACGCCGTCACCTTGCCTGATGCTGTCGTCTGCGGGCTGTCCGGGGTCCGACCTTGGACTCGAAACCATACGGTCGATGGTGACGGCAGGTTTCGCCCGCTGCGACCCGGCTGGGCCAAAGGGCGTGAGGCTCGGCCCCTACAGCATCCGACGGATGGTGCGGGCAAAAGACCAGGGCCCGCAGCGGTCAGGGGGATGACCGATGCGGGCCCTGGTGTGTGCCGGCCATGGGTACGCAGCCCAGTGCCGGCAGCCGGACCACACTCCCATGGACGGGGAGCGGGAGGGTGGCCCGGGGCTTTGCGGGGAGCGACGCGACGGCTCGGGCCTCCCACGAGCCAGTGCCAACCCGAGCCGTCGTGTCTGCAATGCGCCTTCCATTACTGGCGCGCTCTCGACGACCGGAGACTCTCTTGATCATCCCGTCATCACCAAAAACCTAACGCCGCACAGTGCGACCAACCCTCGGCACAGGATGACTGTGCCCGCCGAAGGTTGATGATGCGGCGCACCGCACGTACAGCTCGGTCATCGCAGCAGTCCGATACGGAACCCTGTGGCCACAGCGTGCGCTCGGTCATGAGCGCCAAGCTTCGCGTACAGGCCACGGGCGTGACTCTTGACAGTGTCCTCCGCCAGGCCGAGACAGCGGCCGATGGCGGCATTGCTCAGGCCCCGGCTCATTCCGTCGAGAACCTGGGCTTCCCGCCCGCTCAAAGCCTCGTACACACTCTGCCTGAACAGAGACGTTTGGGATACGCGAGCGCCGAGCGGCTCGCGAAGGATGTCGTCGTCCGGATTCACAGCCTTCCGACTCCAGGGCGACGCGTGCAGCGTCTGGGGGGCTGCAGAGGTAGAAAAAGGCGGTCGCATCAGAACTCCGCCGCCCACTCCGCGAGGAGCAGCGTGCGGCGGGCCCCCGCGACCACCGCCGCGTCGACGAAGCGGCCATCCGGCAGGGCAAGCGCCCCCGAATCAGCCTGAGCAGCCTCGGTAATCTCCCTGGCCGAGTCG
This sequence comes from Streptomyces sp. N35, assembly GCF_016464295.1. NCBI lineage: Bacteria > Bacillati > Actinomycetota > Actinomycetes > Kitasatosporales > Streptomycetaceae > Streptomyces > Streptomyces sp. N35. Next base: position 76,175 of record NZ_JAEIMH010000041.1, read on the forward strand.
ATCTCCTGGGAGGTCGGCAGATAGGCACATCTGATGGCCTCCAGCTGCCGAGGGTGGATCGCCGCTCGCCCGAGGAAGCCCAGTGTCCGGCCTTCGGCGCACGACTCGGCAAGTCCGGCAGTGTCGCGTACATCCGCATAGACCGACTGGGCCGGCGGCGGCAGTAGCGCGGCCCGGGCCGCCACGATCGTGCGACTACGCGGCCACGCCAGGCCGGAAGTGGCCGAAGTACCGAGGTCGGCTGACAGATCGGCCTCTCCAAGAGCGATGCCGCGGACGGCCGAGTGGGCGCATGCGATCTTGTACGCGTTCTCGACGCCGAGGGCGGACTCAATGAGCGCGTACAGCGGCACCATCCCGAAGACCCGTGCCTTGAGCCGGGCTTCGGCCGCCCATTCAGCAACATTGAGCACATCGCGGCGGTGCTCTACCTTCGGCAGCCTCAGTCCTGCCAAACCGGGGAGTGTGACGAGTGCCTCCACGTCCTGGCGGGCCAGAGGGCCGCCCAGCGCGTTGATGCGGACGTGGATGCGAGAGGATGCCGGCCGCGGCTCGGTGAGGAGTTCTACGGTGGCCTCACGCGCGTATTGCTTGCGGTCGGGGGCCACCGCGTCCTCGAGGTCCACGATCACCACGTCAGCGCCCGCTGCCAGCGCTTTCGCCACCACCTGTGGCCGGTCGCCGGGAGCGTAGAGCCACGTCAAGTAGGGGCGTTCATCGGCTGGTTCGACCAGACGCAGTTCGTTCCTCACAGCGTGCCCCTCTCACGCAGCGCGGCGATCTCCGCATCGTTCAGGCCCAGGTCTGCGAGCACTGCGTCAGTGTCCGCGCCATGGGGTCGGCCCGCCCATCGGATGGCCCCTGGCGTCGCTGAGAGGCGGAACAGGACGTTCTGCATCTGGATCGTGCCCAGTTCGTCATCGGCTACCGCAGTGATGGTGTCCAGCGCCTGATATTGCTCGTTGTCCATGACGTCGCGGATGTCGAGTACCGGCGCCACCGCCGCCTCGGCCTTCTCGAATGCGGTCACGACCTCGTTCCGGTCGTGGCGAGCGATCCACTCCCCCACCGCGGTGTCAAGGGTGTCGGCGTGCTGCGCCCGGCCCGCCCCGGTGGCGAACCAGGGCTCGTCGATGAACTCGGGGCGACCCACAAGGTGCATAACCCGTTCGGCGATGGACTGCGCCGAGGTGGAGACAGCCACCCAGGAGCCGTCCGCGGTCCGATAGGCGTTGCGCGGGGCGTTGTTCATGGAGCGATTACCGGTGCGCGGCTGGACGTAGCCGAGTTGGTCGTACCAGATGGACTGCGGCCCGAGCATGGCCAGGATGGGCTCGATGATCGCCATGTCGATGACCTGCCCTCGGCCGGTGCGGTCCCGACCGGCCAGCGCGGTCATCACAGCGTACGAGGTGGCCAGCGCCGCGATCGAGTCGGCCAGTCCGAACGGCGGCAGGGTCGGCGGCCCGTCCGGTTCACCGGTGGTCGCCGCGAAACCGCTCATCGCCTCGGCGAGCGTGCCGAAACCGGGACGGCGGGCGTAGGGACCGAACTGCCCGAATCCAGTGACCCGGGTGAGAACGAGCCGAGGGTTCGCCCGGCTCAGTTCCTCCCAGCCGAGGTTCCATTTCTCCAGCGTGCCGGGGCGGAAGTTCTCAATGATCACGTCTGCGTCGGCAGCCAACCGCAGGAGCAGGTCCTGTCCCTCCCGCGTGGAGAGGTTGAGCGTGATGTTGCGCTTGTTGCGGCCGAGGAGCTTCCACCACAGACCAACACCGTCCTTGCTCGGCCCATGGCCGCGCGACGGGTCAGGCTTCCGCGGGTGCTCCACCTTGATCACGTCGGCGCCGAAGTCCCCGAGCATGGTGGCCGCGAGTGGCCCGGCGAACAACGTCGCGAGATCGAGGACCCGCAGCCCGCGCAGGGGTCCGCCGAGGTTGCTGAGGTTCTGGGCCGGGATGCTTGTCATGGATGGTGCAGCTTCCGTTTCGGTGGGCTTGAGGGCGTCTCCGGTCATCACTGGACAGGGGGGCGCTGTCGTGGCACCCCCCCGGCCATCCGCTCGATCTCAAGGCGCTGGGGCATGGAAAGCGAAGCCCCGGCCCGCTGCACGGAAATCGCTGAAGCCGCCGAGGCCCAGATAAGTGCGGACCGGATCGACTGGCCTTCGCCCAGAGCCACAGCGAGGGCGCCTACGAAGGTGTCCCCGGCCCCGGTGGTGTCACAGGCCTTGACGGCGAACGCCGGTATCTCCAGCGGCTCGCTTCCGCGGGCCAGATACAGGCAGCCGGCGCTGCCGAGTGTGATGACGACTTCCGGGACGAGATCGAGGAGGGCCTTGGCAGCCAGGAAGGGGGCGTCCTCCCCTGTCATCAATCGGGCTTCGTGCTCGTTGGGCACCAGCAGGTCCACATGGTCCAAGAGCCCTTGCGGAAGCGGTTCGAGGGGGGCCGGCGCCGGGGTGAGAACGGTCTTGACGCCACGGTTGCGCGCCGCGCGCAGCCCGGACAGCACGCCCGGCAGGGGAAGCTCCAGCTGCACCAGCAGGAGCTGAGACACTGCGATGCGCAGTTCTTCCTCCTGGCTCACCTGGGTCATCTGGGCGTTGGCACCGGGAACAACGACGATGGAATTGCCGCCCTCGTCGTCCACGACTATGTGCGCAGTGCCGCTTCGAGCGCCGACGGTGCGAAGACCACCTATATGCACACCTGCCGCGTCCAGACCGGCCCGCAGGCGCTGCCCGTACGCATCGTCGCCGACCGCGCCTATCAGCTCGACGTCCCCGCCCGCCCGCGCGGCCGCGACGGCCTGATTGGCGCCCTTGCCGCCAGGGATCTCACGGAACTCGCGGCCCATGACGGTCTCGCCGAGGCGGGGGGCCGTGGGCACGTAACTGACGAGATCCATGTTCACGGATCCCAGCACGCTGATGCGGGGGCCGGTGGCCGGAATCGGGATCATGGCAGGGCTCCTTCTGTCTGGTGTGCCGTGGCCGGGATTCGTGCCAACGCGCGAGTACGGGCGGCCAGTTCGTCGAATCCGATGCCGTCGAAGCCGGCCACGCTGGAACTGAGGCGATTGCGGAGAGGCGCCGTCCACCGCTCAGGCACGCCGGAGCCCATGGCGAGCAGCCCGGCCACAGAGCCCACGGTGGCTCCGTTGGAGTCGGTGTCCCACCCGCCCGAGACCGCCCGGCAGATCGCCCCGGTGAAGTCGCCGTCGCTGTGCGTGAGTGCCGCAGCGACCAAGGCTGCGTTGGGAAGCACATGGACCCAGTGCAAATGGCCGTACTTCTCGTGGAGTTGGTCGACGACCTGCTCGAACCCGGCGATGGTGCTGGTGGGTTCGGCGAGGGCCATGCGTATGCCGAACCGCACCGCCTCCGCGAGGCGCGAACGTTCGGGCACCACGGCCAGGCCCGCTTCGAGGCAGTCATGGACGTCGTCCTCGCCGCCGGCTGCCGCCGCCAGCATCGCTGCCGCGAACATCGCCCCGTACACGCCGTTG
>NZ_JAEIMH010000042.1:0-23451 GCF_016464295.1 Streptomyces sp. N35
GCGGGCTTCGTCCGCGGCGCGACCTCACTCTCCTCGTCATACGAGGAGTAGAAGTACGGCGTCTTCGCCGCGAACTCGGCCGCACAGGTATCGACCGTCTTGTACACAGGCCGCACGCCCAGCGCATGCCGGACCTCGCGGACAACGTCCTCGCGCAGGCCGCGGATCTCGGCGATCTGGACGTCGGAGAAGCCGTGCCGCTTGGCCTCGGCGAGCAGGTCGGCATCCAGACGCTCGGCGGCGGCGAGCTCGTCGGCGACTTCCTTGATGAGGAAGAGCTGGTCCACGAACCAAGGATCGATCTTCGTGTACTCGAAGACCTCCTCCTGCGTGGCGCCCGCGCGGATGGCCTGCATGACCGTGTTGATCCGGCCGTCCGTGGGACGGACGGCCTCCGCCAACAGGGCGTCCTTGTCGCCGACCGGGCCCACGAAGGAGAACTGGCTGCCCTTCTTCTCCAGCGACCGCAGCGCCTTCTGGAAGGCCTCGGTGAAGTTCCGGCCGATCGCCATCGCCTCACCGACCGACTTCATGGTCGTCGTCAGCGTGGCATCGGCGGAGGGGAACTTCTCGAACGCGAACCGCGGAGCCTTCACCACCACATAGTCGAGCGTCGGCTCGAACGACGCCGGAGTCTTCTCCGTGATGTCATTCGGGATCTCATCCAACGTGTAGCCGACGGCCAGCTTGGCGGCGATCTTCGCGATCGGGAAGCCGGTGGCCTTCGACGCCAGGGCGCTGGAGCGGGACACTCGCGGGTTCATCTCGATCACGATGACGCGGCCGTCGACCGGGTCGATCGCGAACTGGATGTTGCAGCCACCGGTGTCGACACCCACCTCACGGATGATCGCGATACCCACATCCCGCAGCCGCTGATACTCACGGTCGGTGAGCGTCATGGCCGGCGCGACGGTGATCGAGTCACCGGTGTGCACACCCATCGGGTCGAAGTTCTCGATGGAGCAGACGACCACGACGTTGTCGTTCTTGTCGCGCATCAGCTCCAGCTCGTACTCCTTCCACCCCAGGATCGACTCCTCCAGGAGCACCTCGGTGGTCGGCGACAGCGTCAGACCCTGACCGGCGATCCGCCGCAGCTCCTCCTCGTCATGCGCGAAACCCGAACCGGCGCCGCCCATCGTGAAGGACGGACGGACCACGACCGGGTAACCACCCAGCTCCTCAACGCCCTTGAGAACGTCGTCCATCGAGTGGCAGATGTACGAGCGGGCGGACTCGCCGTGCCCGATCTTCTTGTTGACCTCTTCGACGACGCCCTTGAACAGGTCGCGGTCCTCGCCCTTGTTGATCGCCTCGACGTTGGCGCCGATGAGCTCCACGCCGTACTTCTCGAGGACGCCTTGCTCGTGCATGGAGATCGCCGTGTTGAGCGCGGTCTGACCACCGAGGGTGGGAAGCAGCGCGTCGGGGCGCTCCTTGGCGATGATCTTCTCGACGAACTCGGGCGTGATCGGCTCGACATACGTGGCGTCGGCGATCTCCGGGTCGGTCATGATCGTGGCCGGGTTCGAGTTGACCAGGATCACCCGCAGGCCTTCGGCCTTCAGCACCCGGCAGGCCTGGGTGCCGGAGTAGTCGAACTCGGCTGCCTGACCGATCACGATCGGGCCGGAGCCGATGACCAGGACGGACTGGATATCGGTGCGCTTAGGCACGCTCGGCCTCCATCAGAGATACGAAACGGTCGAAGAGGTACGCGGCGTCATGCGGACCCGCGGCAGCTTCGGGGTGGTACTGGACGGAGAAGGCCGGCTGATCGAGCAGCTGCAGACCTTCGACGACCTGGTCGTTCAGGCAGACATGGGACACCTCGGCGCGCCCGAAGGGAGTGTCCGAGACCTTGTCCAGCGGGGCGTCCACGGCGAACCCGTGGTTGTGCGCGGTGACCTCGACCTTCCCGGTCGTACGGTCCTGCACCGGCTGATTGATGCCCCGGTGCCCGTACTTCAACTTGTACGTACCGAACCCGAGCGCCCGGCCCAGAATCTGGTTACCGAAGCAGATCCCGAACAACGGCGTCTTACGCTCCAACACCGCCCGCATCACAGCAACGGGACCATCAGCCGTAGCCGGGTCACCCGGACCGTTGGAGAAGAACACCCCGTCCGGGTTCACGGCGTAAACGTCCTCGACCGTCGCGGTCGCCGGCAGCACATGCACCTCAATGCCCCGCTCAGCCATCCGCCGCGGCGTCATCCCCTTGATGCCCAGGTCCACGGCAGCGACCGTGAACTTCTTGGTGCCGATCGCGGGGACGACGTAGGTCTCCTTGGTGGCGACCTCGGCAGAGAGGTTCGCACCCTTCATCTGCGGGGCTTCCTTGACTCGGGCGAGGAGCGCCGCGTCGTCCGCGACCTTCTCGCCGGAGAAGATGCCCACGCGCATGGCGCCACGCTCGCGCAGGTGGCGGGTCAGAGCCCGGGTGTCGATACCGGAGATGCCGACGACGCCCTGGTTCTCGAGCTCCTCGTCCAGCGTGCGCTTGGCCCGCCAGTTCGACGGAACGCGGGCGGGGTCACGTACGACATAACCGGCGACCCAGATCCGGCCCGACTCGGGATCTTCGTCATTCACACCCGTATTACCGACGTGCGGAGCCGTCATCACCACGACCTGACGGTGATACGAGGGGTCGGTCAAGGTCTCCTGGTAGCCGGTCATGCCGGTGGAGAACACGGCTTCGCCGAAGGTCTCCCCCACGGCCCCGTAGGAACGGCCGCGGAAGATCCGGCCGTCCTCCAGGACGAGTACGGCGGGAGCGGCCTGCGTGCGGGCTCCCCTGGTGGAGGTCGTCATCGTGCGCCTTCCGTGCTGTGGGTGGTCATGGAGTTGATGGCTTCGACCCAGGCCGCGTGCTCGGCGGCGTGGTCGGAGCGGAAGCCCGAGTCGAGGAGCTTGTCGCCGTGCTCCCAGGTGACGATCAGGAGGCCGCCCTCAGCGAGCACCTTGCCCGCGATGCCCTTGTCGAGCCGGGCCTCGCGCAGGTTCGCGGCCGGGATGAAGAAGTCCTGTGCTCCAGGGCGTACGACATCCAGACCGGCGTCCGTGAGCGTGAGCTCGACGCGGCTGCGCGTGCCGAGACCGTGGGCCACGATCCGGTCGAGCCACTGCCCGGCCGTGGTGGATCCGTGGTACCGGCCGTTCAGCTCAAGTTTCGCCGGACCCGTGCCGGACGGCATTCCAGACAGCGGCGGCTTGCCGCCTCCGTTGAGGGTGGTGGCGGGCGACGGGCGGGCGGGCAGCTCGGGCAGATCGCTCTGCAGCGTGCCGCGCCACTTCCAGCCCTGGCGCATCAGCCAGTAGAGGAGCGCCACGAACAGCAGGAGTCCGACGACCCAGCCGATCCGTGCGGCCCAGTCGGTGACCTCGGCAGACTTCTGCTCAGCGGCAAAAGTGATCAGTGTGCTCACGCCAGCTTCCCGTCGATGACCGTCGCGCGGCCCCGCAGGAAGGTGTGGGTGACGCGTCCGGGCAGCTCGAGACCCTCGTACGGGGTGTTGCGGCTGCGGGAGGCGAATTCCGCGGAGTCCACCGGACCACGGTATGCCGGGTCGACCAGCGTGAGGTTGGCCGGCTCACCTGCCGAGACGGGACGTCCATGGCCGGTCAGGCGACCGATGCTCGCCGGGTTCACGGACATGCGCTGGGCGACGCCGGCCCAGTCGAGCAGCCCGGTGTCGACCATCGTGTGCTGGATCACGGACAGCGCGGTCTCCAGGCCCACCATGCCCATGGCGGCCGCGGCCCACTCGCAGTCCTTGTCCTCGTGCGGGTGCGGGGCGTGGTCGGTGGCGACGATGTCGATCGTGCCGTCGGCCAGGGCCTCGCGCAGCGCCATCACGTCGTTCTCGGTGCGCAGCGGCGGGTTGACCTTGTAGACCGGGTTGTACGTACGCACCATCTCGTCCGTCAGGAGCAGGTGGTGCGGGGTGACCTCGGCGGTGACGTCGATGCCGCGGGACTTGGCCCAGCGCACGATCTCGACGGACCCGGCGGTCGACAGGTGGCAGATGTGCACGCGGGAGCCGACGTGCTCGGCGAGCAGCACATCGCGGGCGATGATCGACTCCTCGGCGACGGCCGGCCAGGCGCCCAGGGCGGGCTCGGCGGGGGCGGCGCCCTCGTTCCTCTTGGGGCCCTCCGTGGGGGGGGGGGCCCTGGGGGGCTGCGCGACGACACCGTCGAAGGCCTTCACGTACTCCAGGGCGCGCCGCATGATCACGGCGTCGTCCACGCACTTGCCGTCGTCGGAGAAGACCACGACGCCGGCCGCGGACTCGTGCATCGCGCCGAGCTCGGCGAGCTGCTTGCCCTCCAGGCCCACGGTGACGGCGCCGACCGGCTGTACGTCGCAGTAGCCGGACTCGCGGCCCAGGCGCCAGACCTGCTCGACGACACCGGCGGTGTCGGCGACGGGGAAGGTGTTGGCCATCGCGTGCACGGCGGTCCAGCCGCCGCGGGCGGCGGCCTTGGTGCCGGTCAGGACGGTCTCGGAGTCCTCACGGCCGGGCTCGCGCAGGTGGGTGTGCAGGTCGACGAGACCCGGCAGGAGCACCTTGCCGTCGGCCTCGATCACCGTCGCGCCCTCGGCGCTCAGGCCGGTGCCGACCGCCTCGATCGTCTCGCCGTCGATCAGCACGTCCTGCGGCTCGCCACCCAGGACCTTCGCACCGCGGATAAGGATCTTGCTCATGGTTACTTGCTCTCCTCGATACGGGCGTGGGTGACGGCGGGTTCGTTCCCGCCCAGAAGCAGGTAGAGGACCGCCATGCGCGTGTGCACGCCGTTGGCGACCTGTTCGATGACGGTGCAGCGCGGGGAGTCCGCGACCTCGGCGGTGATCTCCATGCCGCGGACCATCGGGCCGGGGTGCATCACGATGGCGTGCTCCGGCATCTTCGCCATGCGGTCGCCGTCCAGGCCGTAGCGGCGGCTGTATTCGCGCTCGGTCGGGAAGAAGGCGGCGTTCATGCGCTCGCGCTGCACGCGCAGCATCATCACGGCGTCGCTCTTCGGCAGCGTGCTGTCCAGGTCGTACGAGACGTCGCAGGGCCAGGAGTCCATGCCGACGGGCAGCAGCGTGGGCGGCGCGACCAGGGTCACCTGGGCGCCCAGGGTGTGCAGCAGATCCACGTTGGAGCGGGCCACCCGGCTGTGCAGGATGTCGCCGACGACCGTGATCCGCTTGCCGGACAGGTCCTGCCCGATGCCCGCGTCGGGGCCGAGCAGCCGGCGCCGCATGGTGAACGCGTCGAGCAGCGCCTGGGTGGGGTGCTGGTGGGTGCCGTCACCGGCGTTGATGACGGGGGCGTCGATCCAGCCGGAGTTCGCCAGGCGGTACGGGGCTCCGGAGGCGCCGTGCCGGATGACGACGGCGTCCACGCCCATCGCCTCGAGCGTCTGGGCGGTGTCCTTCAGGGACTCGCCCTTGGACACCGAAGAACCCTTGGCCGCGAAGTTGATGACGTCCGCGGACAGGCGCTTCTCGGCGGCCTCGAAGGAGATCCGGGTACGGGTCGAGTCCTCGAAGAACAGGTTGCAGATCGTCCGTCCGCGCAGCGCGGGCAGCTTCTTGATCGGCCGGTCCGCGACGCGGGCCATCTCCTCGGCGGTGTCGAGGATCAGGACGGCTTCGTCGCGGGTGAGATCGGCGGCCGAGATGAGGTGACGCATCATCTGGAAGGCTCCGTAGGGCAGTTCAGAAGGTCCGGGTCTCCCCGGATTCACGGGCATGCGGGCGTGCGGAAGCACACAACGGTCGGAAAAGAACCGCGGGGTGCTAGCGCTCGCCTGCCGGGGAGGTCTGCTTCTCGCCGAGCAGGACGGCGTCGCGGCCGTCCTCCTCGTCGAGCTGGACCTTGACCGTCTCCCGCAGCGACGTCGGGAGGTTCTTGCCGACGTAGTCGGCGCGGATCGGCAGCTCGCGGTGGCCGCGGTCGACCAGAACGGCGAGCTGCACGGCGCGCGGCCGGCCGATGTCGTTCAGGGCGTCGAGGGCGGCGCGGATGGTGCGGCCGGAGAAGAGCACGTCGTCGACGAGGACGACGAGCCGGCCGTCGAGGCCGTCGGAGGGGATCTCGGTGCGCGCGAGGGCCCGCGGCGGATGCATCCGCAGGTCGTCGCGGTACATGGTGATGTCGAGGGAACCGACCGGGATCTTGCGACCGGTGATCTCTTCGAGCTTGGCGGCCAGGCGCCGGGCGAGGAAGACGCCGCGGGTCGGAATGCCGAGGAGCACCACATCGTCGGCGCCCTTGGCGCGTTCGACGATCTCGTGGGCGATGCGGGTCAGGACCCGCGCGATGTCCGGGCCTTCGAGAACGGGCCGGGCGGCATCGGAGTTCTGCTGTGTGTCCATGAAAAGGACCTCCTTCTCCGCCTCACGGGACGGACCTTAAAGGACGTCTTAATTGCGCGGACCACGTTACCAGCACCTGGCAACAGCCCAGATCACACCCCCTGCGAAGGGGCGGTCCGGACCTTTCGGCTTGACGCATGGACGTAACGCTGCGTAACCTCACAGTGAGTTACCAGCCATGCGGCAGGCTTGGACCGGCCGCAGATCGAATCGGTGTCCGGGAGCTATATGTCCAGCGAATACGCCAAACAGCTCGGGGCCAAGCTTCGAGCGATCCGCACCCAGCAGGGCCTCTCCCTCCACGGTGTGGAAGAGAAGTCCCAGGGACGCTGGAAGGCGGTCGTGGTCGGGTCCTACGAGCGTGGCGACCGCGCCGTGACGGTGCAGCGCCTGGCCGAGCTGGCCGACTTCTACGGGGTGCCGGTCCAGGAGCTCCTTCCGGGCACGACCCCCGGTGGCGCCGCCGAGCCGCCGCCGAAGCTGGTCCTTGACCTCGAGCGTCTCGCGCACGTCCCGCAGGAGAAGGCCGGACCGCTGCAGCGCTATGCCGCGACCATCCAGTCGCAGCGCGGCGACTACAACGGCAAGGTCCTCTCGATCCGCCAGGACGACCTGCGCACCCTCGCCGTCATCTACGACCAGTCGCCCTCGGTCCTCACCGAGCAGCTCATCAGCTGGGGCGTCCTGGACGCCGACGCCCGCCGCGCGGTGGCCCACGAAGAGGCCTGAGCCTCTCTGCAGAAACGTGCCGCCTGGGCGGGACCTCACGGTCCCGCCCAGGCGGCTTTTCGTTGGCCTGAACTCACCGACACCCCCACACCCCCTTGGCCAGAGCTTGGTACGCCAAGGCACCCGTTATCGGCTGGTGTTCACGGCTGCGGCACTGTGATGATGAGCGCGTGACGCACGACCCGCCACCCGTCATCCTCGGCATCGACGACCTCCGCCAGCTCCCGCACGCGACCCGCATCGCCCGGACCAGCCGCGAAGGCGTGGAGCTCCTGCGCGAGCACTGCGACACCTACATCGACGAGCTGTGGCTCGACCACGATCTCGGCGGCGAGGACAGCATCATGCCGGTCGTGACCCTGTTGGAGGAGGCAGCCTTCAGCGGCCGCCCCTTCCGTATCGGAACGGTCTTCGTGCACAGCGCCAACCCCATCGGCGCCGAAACCGTCGTCCGCTCGCTCACCCGCTGGAACTACCGCGTGCGCCGGACGGCGGTCTGACAGGAGCGCGAAAGGCCCGCGACGCAGCAAGCGTCGCGCGAGGGAAGGGTAGGTGATACCCTTTCGTGTCCCGACCGGTACGGGACTACGCCTCGTCCCGGCGCAGAGACGGCTTGAGGTCCTTCAGGCGGCCCAGGAGGCCGTTGATGAAGGAAGGCGACTCGTCCGTGGAGAACTCCTTGGCGAGCTGCACGGCCTCGTCGAGCACGACTGCGTCCGGCGTCCCGTCGACCCAGACCAGCTCATAGGCACCGAGCCGCAGGATGTTGCGGTCCACGGCGGGCATGCGGTCGAGCGTCCAGCCGACCGAGTACTGGGCGATCAGCTCGTCGATACGCGCGGCATGCTGCACGTACCCCTCGACGAGCTCCATCGTGTACTCGCTGACGGGCGGCTGCCGCGTGTCCGACCGGGAGAGCCGGATCCAGTCCGCGAGGACCGTGGGCACGGAGGCATCGCGCTGGTCGGCCTCGAAGAGGATCTGGAAGGCGCGCTTACGAGCCGTATTACGGGCAGCCACGGTTAGCTGTTCACCCGGCCGAGGTAGCCGCTGTCACGGGTGTCGACCTTGATCTTCTCGCCCGTGGTGATGAACAGCGGGACCTGGATCTGGTGACCGGTCTCCAGCGTCGCCGGCTTGGTGCCACCGGTGGAGCGGTCGCCCTGGACGCCCGGCTCGGTCTCCTGGATGACGAGCTCGACGGCGGCCGGCAGCTCGACGAAGAGCACCGAGCCCTCGTGCTGCGCGACGGAGGCGGTGAAGCCCTCGATCAGGAAGTTGGCGGCGTCGCCGACAGCCTTCTTGTCGACGTGCAGCTGGTCGTAGGTCTCCATGTCCATGAAGACGAAGTACTCGCCGTCCATGTAGGAGAACTGCATGTCGCGCTTGTCGATGGTGGCCGTCTCGACCTTCACGCCGGCGTTGAACGTCTTGTCGACGACCTTGCCGGACATCACGTTCTTGAGCTTGGTGCGCACGAAGGCCGGGCCCTTGCCGGGCTTGACGTGCTGGAACTCGACGACGGACCAGAGCTGGCCCCCGTCGAGCTTGAGCACCATGCCGTTCTTGAGGTCGTTCGTGGAAGCCACGGTTGCGGATCTCCTGGACTGGACTGGATGGGACCGAGGGCACGCCGCGCTACAGCGCGAGCAGCTCCTTGGTCGTGATGGTGAGTAGCTCGGGTCCGCCGTCCGCCTCGGGGCGTACGACGAGCGTGTCATCGATCCGGACACCACCCCGTCCCGGGAGGTGTACCCCCGGTTCGACGGTGACCGGCACGCAAGCGTCCAGTTTACCCATGGCCGTGGGGGCCAACTTCGGGTCCTCTCCGATTTCGAGCCCGACACCGTGTCCGGTGACCGCGGGGAGCTGTTCCGCGTACCCGGCGGAGTCCAGTACCTGCCGGGCCGCATGGTCCACATCCCGGTAGGCCACACCCGGTGCGAGGGCCTCTCGCCCGGCCCGCTGCGCAGCGAAAACCAGGTCGTACAACTCGATCTGCCAGTCGGCCGGAGACGTACCGATGACGAAGGTGCGGCCGATCTCGCAGCGGTAGCCCCGATAGTTGGCGCCGAGGCAGACGGAGAGGAAATCGCCCTCCTCGACCCTGCGGTCGGACGGGCGGTGGCCGCCGCGCCCCGAGTTCGGACCGGTGCCGACAGAGGTGGCGAACGCCGGGCCGTCGGCGCCGTGGTCGACGAGGCGGCGCTCGAGTTCGAGGGCCAGATGGCGTTCGGTGCGTCCGACGAGGATCGATTCGAGGAGTTCACCGAGCGCCTGGTCGGTGATTTCCGAGGCGATACGGAGGTACGAGATCTCCTCGTCGTCCTTGACAAGCCGCAGCTGCTCGACCGCGCCGCCCAGGTCGGCCAGGCGCAGCCGGGGCGCGACGGAGGTGAGCGCACGGTGGCGGGCGACCGTCAGATGGTGCTCTTCGACGGCGAGCGACTCGGCGCCCGCGGCCGCGGCGAGGTCGGCGGCGGCGACGGGCCCGGCGCCGTCCCGCGCCCCGGGGGCCCTCCCCCCCAGGTGCTCCTCCGGCCTGCCTTCCACGGGCTCCCCGGTCGGCACCTTGCTGCAGAGCAGCAGATCCTCGCGGGGGCCGAGCAGCAGCACGGCTCCCTGGGGCGAAGCGCCCGCGAGATAACGGACGTTGGCGGGCTGGGTCACGACGGCCGCGGCGCTGCCACCGGCCGTGCACTGTTCCCTCAGCCGTTCCCTGCGGGCCGCGTACACCTCTGACATGAGCCGAGCGTACGAACGATGGCGCGCGGCTGCCCGGTCAGCGCGTCCGACCGGGCGCCACGGGCTCGGAGCAAGAGCCCTCAGGCCCTCACCACTGCGGCGGGCTCGCTATCGACCGGGCGAGGACCTCGTCCAGGACCCGCGCCGTGGTCGGCACGTCATAGTGCGAGTTGTCGATGATGGGCAGCCCCGAGCCGTACCAGCCGGCCATCCGGCCGTGGATCCGGGCGACTTCCTCGTCCGTGAGCCGCCGGTTGCCGCTGCGCTGGGCATTGCGCTCCAGGACGATCTCCAGGCCGGGCAGCAGGACCACGGGCAGCAGCCCGGGACCCACGTGCCGCTTCCAGCCTCCGAGGCCGACGACCGGCCGGTCCGGGAAGACCGCGTCGTCGAGGATGCAGGAGATCCCGTTCGCCAGGAAGTTGCGCGCCGCGAAGCCGCAGGTGCGGCGGGCGAGGCGGTACTGGGCCTCCGAGTGGTCGTTCCACCCGGTCTGGGGGTCGGCGAACCCCGAGCGCACCCATTCCCGTACGTCATCGAGGCTGATGTGCGCCGTGGGCACCCGGCGGTGTTCGGCCCAGTACTTGGCGACGGAGGTCTTGCCCGCACCGGCGGGGCCGATCAGGAGCACGGCCAACGTTGTCGCCCCGGTGTCCACCGGCGCCTGGCCCTGCGGCGGACTCGGCACGGCGACAGGGCCGCCGGGCGGCAGCTGCACATGTCCGGTCGTGTCACGCGAAGGCGGCGCCGGCTGCAGAGGCTGGTGCGGGGCGGGAGCGCGCTGCGGGGCCGGGGCCGGCTGCGGCGCGGGACCGTTGTGGAAAGTGGCCGCGGGCGGACCGGCCGGAGGCGGGGCCACCCCCGGCGGCGGGGGGCCCGCCGGGGCGGGGGGGGGGACGGGGCGAGTCGGGGGGGAAGCGGCCTTTGGGACGGAACCCTGGGGCATCGATCCGGCCCCCGGCGGAACCTGGTGCGGTCCGGCCGGTCCATGCCCCGGCTGATGGGGCGGCGGCAGCGGGTTGCCCACTGCGTGCTGCATCCGGTGCCACTCCGTCTCGTAACTGCGACCGGCGCTGGTCGGGCGCCTGGTCGGGCGGAACTCGGCGTCGGGTCCCAGGGTGTCTCCTCGCGGCAGCCGGACGCTTTTCCGGCGACTGGGCCTACGGAACGGTACCGCCCCCGGCCGCCGTTGTGTGAACGTCCGGGGGCGGACAGAAGTGCCCGAATGGCTTGATTACGAAGAAACTTCACCGTACGCGGCGAGCAGAATCGCCGGGTCGGGACCTTCGAGAACCGACGGCTTCGCCAGCCCGTCCAGGACGATGAAACGCAGCAGATTGCCGCGGGACTTCTTGTCCACCTTCATCGTCTCGAGCAGCTTGGGCCACTGGTCATAGCGGTACGTCAGCGGCAGTCCGACGGACTCGAGGACACTGCGGTGCCGGTCGGCCGTCGCGTCGTCCAACCGGCCCGCGAGACGGCCGAGTTCGGCGGCAAAGGCCATGCCGACGGAGACCGCGGCGCCGTGCCGCCACTTGTAGCGCTCGTTCTTCTCGATCGCATGGGCCAGCGTGTGCCCGTAGTTGAGGATCTCGCGCAGCCCGGACTCCTTGAGGTCGCTGGAGACGACCTCGGCCTTGACGCGGATCGACCGCTCGATCAGCTCGGCGGTGTGCGGGCCCGCGGGCGTACGCGCCGCCTCGGGGTCCTGCTCGATCAGGTCGAGGATCACCGGGTCGGCGATGAAACCGGCCTTGATGATCTCGGCGAGCCCGGACACGTAGTCGTTGACCGGCAGCGAGTCGAGCGCGGCGAGGTCGCAGAGCACCCCGGCCGGCGGGTGGAAGGAGCCGACGAGGTTCTTGCCCTCGGCGGTGTTGATCCCGGTCTTGCCGCCGACCGCCGCGTCCACCATGCCCAGCACGGTCGTCGGCACGGCGACCCAGCGCACGCCGCGCAGCCACGTGGCCGCCACGAACCCGGCGAGGTCCGTGGTCGCGCCGCCACCGACGCCGACGATCACGTCGGTGCGCGTGAACCCGGTCTGACCGAGCGCCTTCCAGCAGTACGCGGCGACCTCGGCGGTCTTGGCCTCCTCGGCGTTGGGCACCTGGATGGCCACCGCCTCGTAGCCCTGTTCGGCGAGGTCGGCCCGCAGCGCGTCGCCCGTCTCGGCCAGCGCCTCGGGGTGGATGACCGCGACCCGCTGCGCCTTCTTGCCGATCAGGCCACCGAGCTCTCCGAGCAGCGAGCGCCCGACGAGCACCTCGTACGGATCGCTCCCGGCCGTACCGCCGACCTGGATCCGGGTCACCTGCTGCTCGGTCATGCCTGCTTCAACTCCAGTGCTTCGAGGACCGCTTCGGCGACCTCTTCGGGGGCCCGGCCGTCGGTGGCGACCACCACGCGGGCGACTTCCTGGTACAAGGGGCGGCGCGCTTCCATGAGTTCACGCCACTGCTTGCGCGGGTTGATCATGAGCAGCGGGCGGGCCGCGTTCAGACCGGTGCGTTTGACGGCCTCGTCGACATCCATCGACAGATAGACGACCGTGTGCTCGGCGAGCAACGCCCGCGTACCCTCGTCGAGCACGGCGCCACCACCGAGGGCGAGCACTCCGTCGTGACCGGCGAGCGCATCCCGTACCGCCGCGCGCTCCAGCTCGCGGAAGTGCGGCTCGCCCTCGTCGAGGAAGATGTCCGCGATCTCCCGGCCCTGGGCGGCCACGATGTCCGCGTCGGTGTCACGGAAGGTGCAGCCGAGCCGCTCGGCGAGCAGTTCGCCGACAGTCGTCTTGCCCACGCCCATCGGGCCGACGAGGACGATCCGCGGGCTCATCGGATGTGCAGGTTGTCGAGGTACGACTGCACGTTGCGCCGCGTCTCGGGAACGCTGTCGCCGCCGAACTTCTCGGCCACCGCGTCCGCGAGCACCAGGGCGACCATGGCCTCGGCCACGATGCCGGCGGCCGGCACGGCACACACGTCGGAGCGCTGGTGGTGCGCCTTGGCGGCCTCGCCGGTGGCCACGTCGATGGTGGCGAGCGCGCGCGGCACGGTCGCGATGGGCTTCATCGCGGCCCGTACGCGCAGGAGTTCACCGGTGGTCAGACCACCTTCCGTGCCGCCGGAGCGGCCGGTGGAACGCTTCACGCCGTCCTCGGTCCGGAGGATCTCGTCGTGGGCCTTGGAGCCCGGCACGCGCGCGAGGTCGAAGCCGTCGCCGACCTCGACGCCCTTGATGGCCTGGATGCCCATGAGCGCGGCGGCCAGCCGAGCGTCGAGCCGCCGGTCCCAGTGCACATGTGAGCCGAGACCGACGGGCACGCCGTACGCGAGCACCTCGACCACACCGCCGAGGGTGTCGCCGTCCTTGTGGGCCTGGTCGATCTCCGCGACCATCGCCTTCGACGCGTCGGCGTCGAGGCAGCGCACGGGGTCGGCGTCGAGCTTCTCGACATCGGCCGGGGTCGGGTAGACGCCGTACGGGGCCTTGGCGGCGGCCAGTTCGACGACGTGGCTGACGATCTCGATGCCCGCCGTCTCCTTGAGGTACGACCGCGCGACCGCGCCGAGTGCGACGCGCGCCGCGGTCTCCCGCGCACTCGCCCGCTCCAGAATCGGCCGGGCCTCGTCGAAGCCGTACTTCTGCATGCCCGCGAGGTCGGCATGGCCGGGACGCGGGCGGGTCAGCGGGGCGTTGCGCGCGAGACCGTCGAGGATCTCGGGGTCGACCGGATCGGCCGACATGACCTGCTCCCACTTGGGCCACTCGGTGTTGCCCACCATGATCGCGACCGGGGAGCCCATCGACAGACCGTGGCGCACGCCGCCGAGGAACGTGATCGCGTCCTGCTCGAACTTCATCCGCGCGCCGCGTCCATAGCCGAGCCGCCGCCTCGCCAGGTGGTCCGCCACCATCTCGGTGGTGATCGGGACGCCCGCGGGCAGCCCCTCAAGGGTCGCCACGAGTGCGGGGCCGTGGGACTCGCCCGCGGTCAGCCAACGCAACCTGCTCAACGGTGCTCCTCATGCTCGCGCCTGGTACAGCGGCGGCGCGACCGGGTGCGCGGCCCTGGCCCGCCTGCCTAGATCCTCCCACGACCGGCACCCTGCACCGGCCGCCGGTCCAGCAGGCGGACGCCCGTCTCAGCCCTCGCGCCGCGCGGAGTCCTGCTGGGGGGCGTAGCTGCCGAGGAAGTCGGCGCCGCTGCCCGGGCTCTGCTGAGGCGGCGCGCTCTGCTGGGCACCCGGCGCGTACGGGCCGAGGTAGTCGGCTCCCGACCGCTGCCCGGTCGGCGCGGCCGCCTGGGCCGGCAGCCCCTGCCTCCGCGCCCGTCGACGGTCGATCTTCCGCTTGATCTTCACGACCCAGCTCGCCACCAGGGCGAGCAGCACCAGGGCCACGACGGTGATCTGGATCCAGTCGGGCAGAAACCCGAGCAACCCGTCGAAAATCTTGCTGCCGATCGAGGCCAGCGACACACCGGTATCCATGAACGTCCCCCCACGGGATCACAACGCGAACGCCGGGATCCTAGCGCTCCGCCAGCGCCCGCTCCCCCGCGGCCCGCATCGCGCCGAGCGGGGCGGGCGAGCGTCCCGTCATCTGCTCGACCTGCAGCACCGCCTGGTGCACCAGGAGATCGAGACCGCTGACCACCGCACCGCCGAACATCGACCAGCGCGCTGCCAGTTCGGTGGGCCACGGCTCGTAGAGGACGTCGAAGAGCGTGCCCGGCCGCTCGGGCACGGACTGCGCCAGTTCGTCGGTCGTCCCCGCGGGCGTCGTGGCGATCACCAACGGCGCTTCAAGAGCAGCCGCCGCGTCGCTCCAGGACGCCGTACGCACCTCGACGTCGAGCCGCTCGCCCCAGTGCTTCATCTCCAGGGCGCGCGCCTCGCTGCGTACGTACGCGACGACCTCACCCGTACATACGCGGGACAGTGCCGCGAGCGCCGAGGAAGGGGTGGCGCCGGGGCCGAGGATCGCCGCCGACTCCACCTGTTCGACGCCGTGTTCACGCAGCGCCTCGACGATCCCGGGAATGTCCGTGTTGTCACCGACGCGACGGCCGTCCTCGGTGAGCACGACCGTGTTCACGGCCTCCACCGACGCGGCCGTCTCACTGACCTCGTCGAGCAGCGGCAACACAGCCCGCTTGAGCGGCATGGTCAGGGACAGCCCCGCCCACTCCTCACCGAGCCCGTCGAGGAAGCCGGGCAACCCAGCCTCATCGACTTCGAAGCGCTCGTACGACCAGTCACGCAAGCCCAGCCGCTCGTACGCCGCGCGGTGCAGCACCGGCGAGAGCGAGTGGGCGATGGGCGAGCCGAGTACCGCGACTCGCCGTCGCACGTCTGCCATCAGTCGTTATTCTTCTGTGCGTCGAGGTACTTCTGACGGTTGCGCTCGTGTTCCGCGTTCGTCACGGCGAACAGTGTTTCGTTCGCATTGATCGAGACGAAGTAGTTCCATTTGCCCTTGACCGGGTTGATGGCCGCTTCGAGCGCATCCTTGCTGAAGGTGCTGATCGGACCCGGCGGCAGACCCTTGGCGCCGGCCCAGTACGTGTTGTACGGGTCCTTGATCTGGCGCAGTTCGTCGACGGAACCGGTACCGAGCTTGGACTCGCCCTTGACGTAGTTGACCGTGGAGTCCATGTCCAGGAGGCCGTAGGTCTCCGGGTTGTCGAGACTCTTGCGGTTGTAGATGACCCGCGAGATCTTCCCGAAGTCCTGCTTGTGGCCTTCCTTCTGCACAATGCTCGCCACGGTGAGGACGTCGATCGGGTTGTCGAGGCCCAGGTCCTTCGCCTTGGTCTCGAGGTTGTAGCCCTCGAGCAGCGCGGTCGTGCCCGCGACCATCTTCTTGAGGACTTCTTCGGACTTCATGCCCTCGGACACCGCGTACGTGTCCGGGCGCAGGTAGCCCTCGAGCGGGTCCTTGACGTCCTTGTTCGGGGTCTCGGCCCACTTGGGCAGGCCGAGCTCCTTCCAGTGCTCCTTGGCGTAGGCCGCCGTGGTGCCCGCCTTCTGCCCGGTGCGCTTGTCGATCTCCTTGTAGATCTTGGAGTTGCGGTCACCGGGGATGATCATGAGGTTGTTGCGGCTCTTCGGGTCGAGCATCAGCGCGACCGCGGACTCGGCGGACATCTCCTTCTGGAGGGTGTACGCGCCTTCCTGGATGCCCAGGCCCTTCGGGTTGTCCGCCTGGGCGGCGGCGAACGCCTCGACGCTGGCCACCACTCCGGCGTTCTTGAGGATCGAGCCGATCTGGTTGCCGCCCGCGCCCTTGGGAATGAGCACGGACACCGTCTCGCCGTTGCCACTGCCCGAGTAGTCCTCGGCCGCCCCGAAACGGTCCTGGTAGAACTGGTAGCCGAAGTAGCCGATGCCGCCGATACCACCGGCGAACACCGCCGCCACGACGAGGCAGGCGCAGCCGCTGCGGCGCTTCTTGCCGCCCTTGCCGCCACGGCCTCTGCGATCGCCGCGACCACCACCGCCGCCGCGTCCGCGGTCGTCATCGTCGTAGTCGTCGCCGTCGTCCCCGCCGCCGGCGAAGAACGCGTGCTCGCCCTGGTCGGGACCCGGGTCCCAGTCGGGCTTCTGCTCGGGCACCGCACGGCGGCGGCCCGGAGGCTGCGGCGGCGGGTAGGCCTCGGGCGTGCGGTAGTGGTCGGGGCGCTCGCCGCCGTACTGCGCGGGCTGCCCGTAGGGGTCGGGTTCCGCGCCGTAGGCGGGCTGCTGACCCGTGTCCCAGCCGCCGTTGTAGTCGTGCTGCGGGTAACCGCCCTGCGCACCGCCGCCGTAGGAGGCCTGCTGGCCCGTGTCGTACGAGGCGTTCGAACCCCCGCCGTACGCGGACTGCTGACCGGTGTCATACGTCGGGTAGCCGTGCTGGCCGGTGTCGTACTGACCCGTGTCGTACTGACCCGTGTCGTACGGTTGATGCTGCTGCGGCTGGTGCTGCTGCGGTTGCTGCGGGTAGTGCTGCTGCGGCTGGCCGCCGTACGGACTCTGGCCACCGGAGGCCTGCTGTCCTGACCATCCCTGGTCCCCGTACAACGGGTCCTCGGGATGCCACGGTTCGGGACCTTGGCCCCGGCCATACTCAGTCATCGATCCCCTACAAGCCGCGAGGCGGCCGCCGGACGCTGTGCACCCGGATCCGTTTCCGCCTCTCCTGCACACGCCTCTTGTTCGAACACCGGCGCATCGCGCGGAACGTTACCGTATCGCGATCAGATGACCACTTCGACGCCCTCGCCCGGTGCTTTACCTGACGCCCGTTCGGACTCCAGAGCGTTCTGGAGGATCACCACAGCGGCAGCCTGGTCGATGACAGAACGACCCTTTTTGGACTTCACGCCCGAGGCGCGCAGTCCCTGACTGGCCGTCACTGTGGTCATCCTCTCGTCCACCAGACGTACGGGAATCGGTGCGATCCCCTTCGCGAGCTCCTGGGCGAAGGCCCGCACCTTGGCCGCGGCCGGACCCTCGCCCCCGTTGAGGGAGCGAGGCAGTCCGACCACCACCTCGATGGGTTCGTACTCCTCGACGAGCTGCCCCAGACGACGGTGGGCGGCCGGGACATCGCGCCCCGGCACGGTCTCCACCGGGGTGGCGAGGATCCCGTCGGGGTCGCACGAAGCGACCCCGATCCGGGCGTCCCCGACATCGATCGCCAGTCGGCGACCTCGCCTCAGGAGTGTCATCAGGCGGTCTCGGCCACGAGACGTTCGACGGCGGCCATGGCCTCGCCGATGGCGGCCGGGTTCTGACCGCCGCCCTGGGCGACGTCCGGCTTGCCGCCGCCACCGCCGCCGAGGGTCTTGGCTGCGGTGCGCACCAGGTCGCCGGCCTTGAGGCCGCGCTCACGGGCGGCCTCGTTGGTGGCGATGACCGTGAGGGGCTTGCCGTTGGCCGTGGTGAACAGGGCGACGACGGCCGGGCGGTCGCCGGGGATGCGGCCGCGCACGTCGAGGACCAGCTTGCGCAGGTCGTCGGCGCCGGTGCCGTCGGGCACCTGACCGGTCACCAGGGCCACACCCCGTACATCGGAGGCGCCCTGGGCGAGACCGGCCGCGGCCTGCAGGACCTTCTCCGCGCGGAACTTCTCGATCTCCTTCTCGGCGTCCTTCAGCTTGCCGAGCATGGAGGAGATCTTCTCGGGGAGCTCCTCGGGGCGGCCCTTGACCAGTTCCTGGATCTGGGCGACGACCGTGTGCTCACGGGCGAGGAAGTTGTACGCGTCGACACCGACGAGGGCCTCGATACGGCGCACACCGGAGCCGATCGACGACTCGCCGAGCAGCTTGACCAGGCCGAGCTGGGCGGTGTTGTGGACGTGCGTACCGCCGCACAGCTCCTTGGAGAAGTCGCCGATGGTGACGACGCGCACGCGCTCGCCGTACTTCTCGCCGAACTCGGCGATGGCGCCCTGCTTCTTGGCCTCGTCGATGCTCATGACCTCGGCCTGGACGTCGAGTTCACGGGAGAGGACTTCGTTGATCTTCTGCTCGACGTCGGTCATGACGGCCGTCGGGACGGCGGACGGGGAGCCGAAGTCGAAGCGGAAGCGGCCCGGCTGGTTCTCGGAACCGGCCTGGGCGGCCTGCGGGCCCAGTGCGTCGCGCAGTGCCTGGTGGGTCAGGTGCGTGGCGGAGTGGGCGCGGGCGATGGCGCGGCGGCGGGTGATGTCGATGATCGCCTGCGCCGGGGCGCCTACGGTGACCTCGCCGACCTGGACGACGCCCTTGTGGACGTAGACACCGGGGACGGGCTTCTGGCAGTCGCGGACCTCGACGACCGCGCCGGAGTGCAGCTTGATCCGGCCGGTGTCGCCGATCTGGCCGCCGCCCTCCGCGTAGAACGGGGTGCGGTCGAGGACGATCTCGACCTCGTCGCCCTCGACGGCGGCGGGCGAGGGCACACCGTTGACGAGGATGCCGACGACCTTGGACTCGCCCTCGGTGGAGGTGTAGCCGATGAAGTCGGTGGCACCGGCGTTGTCCGCGATCTCGCGGTAGCCGGACATGTCCGCGTGACCGGTCTTCTTCGCCTGGGCGTCCGCCTTGGCGCGGTCGCGCTGTTCCTTCATCAGGCGGCGGAAGCCGTCCTCGTCCACGGAAAGGCCCTGTTCGGCGGCCATTTCGAGGGTGAGGTCGATCGGGAAGCCCCAGGTGTCGTGGAGCAGGAACGCCTTGTCGCCGGCGAGGACCGTACCGCCGGCGGCCTTGGTCTCGGTGACGGCGGTGTCGAGGATGTTGGTGCCGCCCTTGATCGCCTTGAGGAAGGCGGCCTCTTCGGCGAGGGCGACGGTCTCGATGCGCTTGCGGTCGGTGACGAGCTCGGAGTACTGCTGACCCATCGTGTCGATCACGACGCCGATCAGGTCCTGGACGACCGGCCCGGTGGCGCCCATCAGACGCATGTTGCGGATGGCGCGGCGCATGATGCGGCGCAGCACGTAGCCGCGGCCCTCGTTGCCGGGGGTGACGCCGTCGCCGATGAGCATCGCCGAGGTGCGGATGTGGTCGGCGACCACACGCAGCGAGACGTCCGAGCCCTTGTCGGCGCCGTAACGGACACCGGTCAGCTCGGTGGCCTTGTCCATGACGACGCGCAGGGTGTCCGTCTCGTACATGTTCTGTACGCCCTGCAGGATCATGGCGAGGCGCTCGAGGCCGAGACCGGTGTCGATGTTCTGCGAGGGCAGGTCACCGAGGATCTCGAAGTCGTCCTTGCCGGTGCCCGGGCCGCGCTCGTACTGCATGAAGACCAGATTCCAGATCTCCACGTAGCGCTCGTCGTTGACCGCCGGGCCGCCCTCTTCGCCGAACTCGGGACCGCGGTCGTAGTTGATCTCGGAGCAGGGGCCGCAGGGACCGGGGACGCCCATGGACCAGAAGTTGTCCTTCTTGCCCAGGCGCTGGATGCGCTCCTTCGGCACGCCGACGACCTCGTGCCAGATGCGCTCGGCCTCGTCGTCGTCCAGGTAGACGGTGATCCAGAGCTTCTCGGGCTCCAGGCCGTAACCACCCTTGTCCTGGGGGCTGGTGAGCAGCTCCCAGGCGTACTTGATGGCGCCTTCCTTGAAGTAGTCGCCGAAGGAGAAGTTGCCGCACATCTGGAAGAACGTGCCGTGCCGGGTGGTCTTGCCGACCTCTTCGATGTCCGGCGTGCGCACGCACTTCTGCACGCTGGTCACGCGCGGGGCCGGCGGCTTGGTCTCGCCCAGGAAGTAGGGCTTGAACGGCACCATGCCGGCGGGGACGAGGAGCAGCGTCGGGTCGTCTGCGATCAGCGACGCCGACGGCACGACCTTGTGCCCACGCTCCTCGAAGAAGCTCAGCCAGCGGCGGCGGATTTCAGCCGACTCCATCAGTGGTCCTCATTCCGGTTGTACGTGTACGAGCCGTTCTCGTACGTCGAGTTCGGGTTCTTCTTGTCCTGCTTCGCGGCAATCAGCTTGTGGTTCTCGATCGCGACCACACGCCGCTGCGCGGGCAGTTCGGCGTCCGGGTCGTGTTCGAGGCCGAGCGCCTCGCCGAGTTCGGCCTCGCGCTGGGCCATGCCGTCGCGGACGTCGAGTGCGAAGTCCTTGAGGCGGTGGCCCGCGTCGATCGCCTTGTTCGCGGCCTGGGCCGCGAGGCTCTCGGGGGTCAGCTGCTTGATTTTGCGATTGACCTTGGTGGTGGCCCACACGCCGGCGGCTGCGCCCGCGGTGAACCAGAACGTACGGCGGAACATGGCTGCGTCAGTCCCTCGCGTTCCTGTCGTTCCGCTTGCCCCGGCGGGCGGCAGGCACCGCCCGGCCCACGATCACGGTACGCCTGGGTGCCTTGCGCGGCACGTCCGCGTCGCCCTTGCGCCCGGCGACGGCCCGCCGCACCCCGTATCCGAAGGCCGCGACCTTCACGAGGGGGCCGCCGAAGGTGGAGGCGACCGTGGTGGACAGGGCGGAGGCGTTGGAGGTGACCTCCTGGACGTCCGTGGCGATGGCGTCGACCCGGTCGAGCTGGGTCTGCGCGGAGCGCACGGTCGCCGAGGCGTCACAGAGCAGCGGCACGGCCTGCTCGGTCACGTCCGCCACGAGCTTGGTGGTCGCCTTGAGCGTCTGTGCGAGCCTCGCCAGCGCGACGGCGAGGAACGAGACCAGGATCGCCCAGAAGACGGCCACGAGAATCCCGGCCACCTCTCCACCGGTCACGCTGCACCGCTCTCTGCTGTCGGGGCCCGGAGCTCTGAGCTCCTGGGGGCTTGCGAGCCTTGTCGGCCATTGGATAAGTCGTCGTCAGACCTTATCGCGCCGCGCCTGGCGGACCGTACCGGATTCCCGCTCACCACGAGGGGAGTTGCGGGATCCGGTTGTACGGAGTGCGCATGGCTGAGTACGCTGCGTTCCCCATGCGACGGTCTCAGCGCCCTTTGCCGGGCCCGCCCTCGGGCAATCTCCCTCTGGAACTCGACACCTTCGTCGGACGCACGACCGAACTGGCCGAGCTCGCCGCCCTGATGGGCGCGGCGCGGCTGATCACGGTGGTCGGCCCCGGCGGTGTCGGGAAGTCCCGTCTCGCGCTGCGGGCGGCGGGGAGGTGCCGCGGGCAGGCCGACGGCGCCTGGCTGGTGGAGCTGGCGTCGCTGCGCGAGGCGGATCTGGTCGAGCACGCGCTCATCGAGACCTTCGGTCTGACCGACCACACCGGGCGCCCGCCCCGGTCCGTCCTGCTCGACCATCTCGCCGACCGTGAACTGCTGCTCGTCATCGACGGGTTTGAGCACCTGGCCGACGCCTGCGGCCCTCTGGTGCGTGAACTGCTGCGCCGCTCCCCCGGGCTCACGGTGCTCGCCGCGGGGCGCCGCGCGCTGAATGTCGAGGGCGAGCGCGTGCTCGCGCTCGGCCCGCTGCCCGCGCAGGACGCGGCCGTGCTGCTCGCCGAGCGTGCGGCACTGACCGGCCCCGCCGCCGAGGACGAAACACTCGTCGAGGTCTGCCGGCGCCTGGACGGCATCCCGCTGGCCGTGGAGCTGGCCGCGGGCCGGCTGCGCGCCCTGTCCCCGGAGCAGCTGCTCCAGCGGCTCGACGACCGTTTCGCGCTCCTGACCGGCGGCAGCAGCGGCGCGCTCCCCCGTCACCAGACCCTGCGGACGGCGATCGGCTGGAGCCACGAGCTCTGCAGCCCGGTCCAGCGGCTGCTCTGGGCGCGCCTGTCGGTGTTCTCCGGCCCGTTCGACCTCGATGCCGCGGAGTACGTGTGCGGCGGTCACGGCCTGCCCTCCGAGGACGTCCTCGACGTACTCGGCGAGCTGCTCGACCGGTCCGTGCTCACCCGCGAGGAGTCACCGACCGGTGTGCGCTACCGGATGCTCGACACCGTGCGGGCGTACGGCGGCGAATGGCTGGAGTCGGCCGGGGACGGCGGCCGGATGCGGCGCCGGCACCGCGACTGGTACATGGGCCTGGCCACCTGGTGCGAACTCGACTGGTTCTCACCGCGGCAGGCCGCCGTCGCCACCCGTATCGAGAGTGAACTGCCCAATCTGCGGACCGCGTTGGAGTTCTGTCTGACCGAGCCCGAGGAGACCCATCTCGGTCAGTACCTGGCGGGCACGCTCTGGTTCTACTGGGTCGGCTGCGGCCGTCTCGCGGAAGGCCGGCACTGGCTGGACCGCAGTGTCGAACTCGACGGCGCCGAGGACTATCCGGAGTCCCGCCTCAAGGCGCTGTGGGTGCTCGGCTACGTGGCGATCCTGCAGGGCGACACCGTGGACGCGCTGGCCGCGCTGCAGGAGTGCCGCGACGAGGCCGACCGCACCGGCAACCCCCTGGCCGCCGCGTACGCCATCCATCGCACCGGCTGTCTCGCGCTGATCTCCGACGACATGGAGCGTGCGGAGGTACTGATCCGCGAGGCCATCGAGCGCTATCGGGAGCTCGGCGAACTCAACAGCAACGTCCTGATGGGCCAGGTCGAGCTCGCCATGTCCCTGGTCTTCCAGGGGGACTTGGCGGGCGCGCTGCGGCTCTGCGAAGAGGTCGAGGAGATCTGCCGCGAGCACGGGGAACGCTGGACCCGGGCGTACGCGCTGTATGTCCTTGCGTACGCGGCCTGGACGCGCGGGGAGTTCGTCCGCGCCCGTGAACTGCTGCGCGAGTGCATCAAGATCGACCACACCTTCCACGATCTGGTGGGCCTGGTGCTCGCGATCGAACTGCTCGCCCTGGTCACGGCCAGCGAGGGCGACCCCGCGGAGGCAGCCGTCTTGCAGGGCGCCGCCGAGCCGGTGTGGGGTTCGGTCGGTCTGCCGCTGTTCGGGTCGGGCTACTTCAGCTCGCCGCGGGCGTTGTGCCGGCAGCAGGCCGGCGAGCTGCTCGGGCGGGCGCGCTACGAGCGGTGCATCGCGCAGGGCAAGGCGCTCACCCTCGACGAGGCGGTGGAGCGGGCGCTGGCCACGCACCACACCTCCGCCCCGCCCACCCCACGGGTGAGCGTGCCGCGCCCGAGCCGCGAAACGCGAAAGCCCGCCGGCTCCCCCACCCAGGGCGGGGAGGGGGGGGGCTGGCCGCTGGAGGGGCCCACCCGCGGC
>NZ_JAEIMH010000042.1:23461-49780 GCF_016464295.1 Streptomyces sp. N35
CCCCCGGCGCGGCAACACCCGCACCCCCCCCCCCCCCCCGCCCGGGGGGGGGGAGGCGGGGGCCTGCCCGCTGAGGGGTCCTACGCGCGCTGGATCAGCGGGCGTAGTACCCGACGACGAGCTGCTCGTCGCAGATGACCGGGATTTCCTTGCGGTTCGGGTCACGGTCCAGGCGGAAGGCCAGGGCCTTCAGGTTGACCTGGAGGTAACGCGGGGTCTCGCCGTCGGGGGCGAAGCCACCCTCACGCGCGACCTGGAACAGCGGCTTCTCACGCGAGCGCTCGCGGACGGTCACGACGTCGTCGGGACGGACGCGGAACGACGGCTTGTCGACCTTGCCACCGTTGACCTGGATGTGACCGTGGACGACCATCTGACGGGCCTGGTAGATGGTGCGGGCGATGCCCGAACGCAGGACCAGGGCGTCGAGACGACGCTCGAGCTCGATGACCAGGGCCTCGCCGGTCTTGCCCTGCGTCTTGGCGGCACGCTCGTAGGCGCGGACGAGCTGACGCTCGGACACGTCGTACTGCGCGCGCAGACGCTGCTTCTCGAGCAGACGGACCTTGTAGTCCGAGGTCTGCTTGCGGCCACGGCCGTGCTCGCCCGGCGGGTACGGACGGGCCTCGAAGTACTTGACGGCCTTCGGCGTCAGCGCAATGCCGAGCGCACGAGACTTCTTGACCTTGGGACGCGACTGGTTAGGCACGTTCTCCAGACCTCCGAAATAGGTTAGGTTAGGCTCACCTTACTTAAGGAGACCGCATGTCTCGCCCAGGGAAAACCACACCCATCACGGACAGCGCGAAGAACGCCGATGCAGCCCCTGAGGGACCTGCGCAAACGCAGGACCAGGGCGTCGAAGGCATCGACATGACGGCGGGCCGATCAGATCGTGGTCAGCCGCATCCCAGCAGGCTTGAAGTCGCCCGACTGCCGTCAGCAGCCGAACGCACACGAACTCTCGTACAGAGTACATGCTCGGCGGTGCTGCTTGTCCCGGGCGCTGTCCGCGCACCCCAGGACCTGCTCATGCCGCTGGCCCGTGAGGTCACGCCCGAAGGGGACATCCACCTGCTGTTCCCGGCGGACGCACCGCCGGTACGGGCGGCGACGCACGCACAGGACGACGAGCTGTCGGCCGTGCTGGAGCTCACAGACGTGGCCCCGGTGGCCGTCCCTCAGCGTATCCGGGGACGGGCCTGGCTGTCGGGCTGGCTGACCCGCGTACCCGGGCAGGCCGAACCGGGGCGAATGATGCTGCGGCTCGAGCTCGGCGAGATCTCGGTCGACGACCTGTGGGGCTCGGCCGCAGTGGAGCCCGAGGCGTTCGCCGCGGCGATGGCCGATCCGCTCGCCGAGCACGAGGCCGAGCTCCTGCAGCATCTGCACGCGGCCCACGGCGACCAGGTCCGGCTTCTCGGCTCCCTGCTCGGCACCCGGGTCGGCCTGACGCGTACGGAGCGGGCGGTGCCGCTGGCGCTCGACCGGTTCGGGCTGCGGATCCGCTTCACCGGTGAGGGCCAGTGCTTCGACGCGCGCTTCGACTTCCCCGAGCCGGTACGGGACATCACGGATCTGCGCCGCGCGATGCACCGACTGTTCACGGCCGCGGCGAGCTGAGATCGCCCGCGTGCGGGGACACCGGACGCTCGAAGAAGGTCTCCAGGGCGACCGTGGCCTGTGTGCCGCTGACGCCGTCGATCGCATAGATCCGGCGCAGCACGTCCTGGAGCTGCTCGGTGGTCGCGGTCCTGACCTTGACCAGAACAGAGGCGCTGCCGGCGATGATGTGCGCCTCCAGGATCTCGGGGATCGCCGCGAAGTCCGCGCCCGAATCCCCCATCCATGCGGCCGAGTCGACCATGACGTACGCCAGCACGCCCGCATCCACGGCTGCCGGGTCGACGTCCACGGTGGTGCGACGGATGACGTCGCGCGCCCGGAGCTTTCGCACCCGTTCGTGAGCCGCGCCCGCGGAGAGGCCGACCGCCTCCCCCAGTGCGGCGTAGGACCGCGTGGCGTCCTGCTGCAGCTGCACCAGCAGCGCGCGATCAATGTGATCCACAACTCTCCCTTCGGCGTTCCCTTGTCGAGACCATAGCTCATCCTGCAATCTGCCCACTTAACCGAATGCTGTTCAACGAGGAGCGGCTCGGTACAGACTGGGAGGGGTCCCATGGCAGTCGATGAGCGTCCTTCGTTGTACGAGATGTTCGACGAGCGATTCCGCACCGGGCGGTGCATGAACGGGGACGCCGATCTGGAGGTCCTGTTCACCGGGTGCCGTTGGGCGGAAGGGCCTCTCTACGTACCCGCCTGGCGTCAGGTCATCTGGAGCGACATCCCCAACGACCGGATGCTGCGCTGGGACGAGGAGACCGGAGCCGTCAGCGTCTTCAGGCGCGGCGCCGGACACACCAACGGCAACACACTCGACCGCCAGGGCCGGCTGGTCACCTGCGAGCAGGGCAACAGGCGGGTGACCCGTACCGAGCACGACGGGACCGTCACGGTCCTCGCGGACCGCTGGCAGGGCAAGCGGCTGAACAGCCCGAACGACGCGGCGGTGAAGTCCGACGGCTCGGTCTGGTTCTCCGACCCGGACTTCGGCATCACCAGCGACTACGAGGGTTACCGGGCCGAGAGCGAGATCGGGGCCAACAACGTCTACCGGATCGACCCGGACAGCGGTGAAGTGCGCCTGGTCGCCGACTGTTTCGAGGCGCCGAACGGTCTGGTCTTCTCGGCCGATGAACGGCAGCTGTTCGTCTCCGACACCAGGGCCGGCCTCGTCCGCGTCTTCGACGTACGGGAGGACGGCACTCTCTCGGACGGCAAGGTGTTCGCCGAGGCCCGGCCGGGCGCCCGGTTCGACAATCTGCGCTTCGACGACGGCGGCCGGCTGTGGGTCGCGGCCATGGGCGACGGGGTGCACTGCTACGACCCGGACGGCACCCTCATCGGCCGGCTCGTGATCCCAGAGGACGTCGCGAACATCTCCTGGGGCGGCGCCAAGCGCAATCGTCTCTTCATCACGGCGGAGACCAGCCTCTACTCCGTGGTCATGGGCGTCACGGGCATCCATCCGACCGGGCCCGGGCACCGGCCGTACCGCTGACGCGCTCTACTTGCAGGTCGCGAGCAGGTCCTGGAGGGCGAGCTTCTCCGGGGCCGTGACCGTCAGCTTGTACTTGGCCTTGATGCCGGTCCAGCGGCGGGCGTACTCACACCAGTACGCCTGCCGCGGCGGCTTCCACTTGTCCGGGGTCTGGCTGCTCTTCACGGTGTTCGTCTCCTTGTCCGTCGCAAGGAGTACGTCGAGGTCGTTGGCGTAGTCGAGGCGCTGCTGCGGAGTCCAGGCCCAGGCGCCGGCGCGCCAGGCCGCGCCGAGCGCCACGATGTGGTCGGTCTCGATCTGCGAGGCGCGGCGGTAGTAGTACGGGAGTTCCTTGCCCGAATACGGATCGACCAGGGTGCCGGAGACCACGACGCACGGATTGCGGTCGCCTTCCTTGAGGTTCTTCAGGTCCCGGCGCAGGACGTCGTCGCGGGTGTCACAGCCGTTGCGGCCGCCGGGGACATCGACCGCGTCCGACCAGGTCTCGCCGAACTCCGCCCTTTTGTACGTCTCCCAGTTCTTGCCCCACGCCACGGGGAGCTTGGCCAGCTGCGCCCGGGCCGTCCTGGCGTCGGGCGGGAAGCCCTTGCTCGCGAGGGTCTGGGTCGGTGACGGCGTGGGGGTGGGCGTGGGCTGCCGGGTCTTCGTCGGCGGGGTCTTCGCCGTGGGCGACGCGGTGTTGAAGCGGCCGTCGGCCCGCTCGACCTGGAGCGGGGTGCAGCCCGCGGCCACGGTCAGCGCCGCGGACGCGGCGAGCAGCAGGGCGCGGAGCCGCCCGCGTCGTCCTGCCGTGCTGCCTGCCATGTCGCCGAGCGTAGGCGGGGGTGACGGCTATCGCCCGTCGGCCGGTCCCTCCGGGCCCTTCTCGCCCGTGAGCCGCTCGCGCACGCGGTCGACCACATCCGCGTACCGGGCCTCGGCTCCGTAACGCGTCGGCTGGTAGTAGCGCTTGTCCTTGATCGCGTCGGGTGCGTACTGCTGAGCGGCGATTCCGCCCGGCACATCGTGCGGATACACATAGCCCTGCGCGTGGCCCAGCTTGGCCGCGCCCTTGTAGTGCCCGTCGCGCAGGTGCGGCGGCACGGGTCCGGCGAGTCCCTTGCGTACGTCCTCCATCGCGGCGCCGATCGCGAGCGTGGCCGCGTTGGACTTGGGGGCGAGGGCCAGGGCGATCGTGGCGTGGCTGAGGGTGAGGGCCGCCTCCGGGAAACCGATCATCGCGACGGCCTGGGCCGCGGCCACGGCTGTGGGCAGGGCGGTGGGGTCGGCGAGCCCGATGTCCTCGCTCGCGGAGATCATCAGGCGGCGGGCGATGAACCGGGGGTCCTCACCGGCCTCGATCATGCGGGCCAGGTAGTGCAGTGCGGCGTCGACGTCGGAGCCGCGGATGGACTTGATGAGCGCGCTGGCCACGTCATAGTGCTGGTCGCCGTCGCGGTCGTACTTCACCGCGGCCCGGTCGACCGACTCTTCGAGGGTCTGCAGCGTGATCTCCTGCTCGCCCTTGGCGAGAGCCGCACCGGCACCTGCCTCCAGCGCCGTGAGCGCGCGGCGGGCGTCGCCGCCGGCGATGCGCAGCAGGTGCGCCTCGGCGTCCTCGGGCAGGGTGACCGCGCCGCCCAGGCCGCGCTCCTCCGTGAGGGCGCGCTGCAGCAGCCCCTTGAGGTCGTCGTCCGTGAGCGGTTCGAGGGTGAGCAGGAGCGAGCGGGACAGGAGCGGGGAGATCACCGAGAAGTACGGGTTCTCGGTGGTGGCCGCGATGAGGGTGACCCAGCGGTTCTCCACGGCGGGCAGCAGCGAGTCCTGCTGGGCCTTGCTGAAGCGGTGGATCTCGTCCAGGAAGAGGACCGTCTCCTTGCCGTAGCCCCCGGTCGCGCGGCGGGCGCCCTCGATGACCGCGCGCACTTCCTTGACACCCGCGGTGATGGCCGAGAGCTCGACGAAGCGCTTGTTGGTGGCCTTGGAGACGACATAGGCGAGGGTCGTCTTGCCGATTCCGGGCGGGCCCCAGAGGAACACCGACGAGGGTCCCGCGGGTCCGCCGCTGCCCTCGCCGACGAGTCGGCGCAGCGGTGAGCCGGGCTTCAGCAGATGCCCCTGGCCCACGACTTCGTCGAGGGTGCGCGGACGCATCCGCACGGCAAGGGGACTGCCGGCCGGGTCCTTCTCCTGGCGCTCTTCGGCGGCGGCGGTAAACAGATCGGGCTCCACGACGCCAACCCTAGGTCACGGGTCTGACAACCCGGGCGCAAATACCCCCGGGGGTACCCATGATACGGTGGGGGGTATCGGGGCAAAGGGGGCCGGCGAAGCGGAATGCGTCAGGAGTGGCTGCAATGAAGGTGATCGTCATCGGTGGTGTCGCCGGCGGAATGTCCGCGGCGAGCCGGCTGCGCCGGCTCGACGAGCGGGCCGAGATCGTGCTCCTGCTGCGCGGCGCCCACGTCAGTTACGCGAACTGCGGGCTGCCGTACTACCTGGGCGGCACCATCGAGGAACGCGACGCCCTGCTCCTTCAGACCCCCGAGTCGCTCGCCGCCCGCTTCCGC
Organism: Streptomyces sp. N35; assembly: GCF_016464295.1. Taxonomy (NCBI): domain Bacteria; kingdom Bacillati; phylum Actinomycetota; class Actinomycetes; order Kitasatosporales; family Streptomycetaceae; genus Streptomyces; species Streptomyces sp. N35. The sequence continues at coordinate 29,132 of NZ_JAEIMH010000042.1, forward strand.
ATCGATGTACGGGTGCGCAACGAGGCGGTCCGTATCGACCGCGCCTCCCGCACGGTCGAGGTCCGTGACCTGGCGACCGGCCGGACGTACGAGGAGTCGTACGACCGCATCGTCCTGAGCCCCGGCGCGCGCCCCTTCGTGCCCGACCTGCCGGGTATCGAGCGGGCCCACACCCTGCGCGACGTGAGCGACGCCGACCGGATCGCCGAGGCGCTCGCGGGCGATGTCCGCAGCGCCGTCGTCATCGGGGGCGGTTTCATCGGTGTCGAGGCGGCCGAGAACCTGCGCGAACGCGGCCTGGACGTCACGCTCGTCGAGCTCGCCGACCAGGTCCTCACCCCGCTCGACCCCGAGATGGCCGCCCCGGTCGCGGACCGGCTGCGCGCCCATGGCGTGCGGGTCGAGCTCGGCGCGCAGGCCGCGAAGGTGCCGGCCGGCACCGTGGAGCTCTCCGATGGCCGCTCCCTGCCCGCCGACCTTGTCCTGCTCTCCATCGGGGTGCGGCCCGAGACCTCCCTGGCCCGCGACGCCGGACTCGGCCTCGGCCCGCGCGGCGGCATCGCGGTCGACGAGACGCAGCGCACCAGTGATCCGGACATCTACGCGGTCGGTGACGCCGCCGAGAAGCGCGACGCCCTGACCGGTGACCCGGTGCTCGTGCCGCTCGCCAACCTCGCCAACCGGCACGGCCGTCTGGTCGCCGACGCGATCACGGGGCGTCCGGTGCGCGCGCGGGCCGCCACCTCCACCGCCATCGTGCAGATCTTCGATCTCACCGCGGCCGCCACCGGCTGGAACGAGAAGCGGCTGCGGGCCGCGGGCCACCCGTACCAGGCCCTGCATCTGCACCCGGGCTCGCACGCCGGGTACTACCCGGGCGCCTCGCCCATCGCACTGAAGGTGCTCTTCGATCCGCGCGACCAGCGCATCCTCGGTGCGCAGGCGGTCGGCGAGGACGGTGTCGACAAGCGCATCGACGTGATCGCGACGGCGATGGCGGGCGGTCTGACCGTCTCCGATCTCGCCGATCTGGAGCTCGCGTACGCACCGCCGTACGGTTCGGCCAAGGACCCGGTGAACATGGCCGGGCTGATCGCCGAGAACCTCACCAACGGCACCGCCCGCACCGTGCAGTGGCATGAACTCGACGGCGCCGAGGGCGCCCTTGTCGATGTCCGCTCCCCCGCCGAGCACGCCGCCGGCGCCATCCCGGGCGCCGTGAACATCCCTCTGGACGAGCTGCGCGACCGCGCCGCCGAACTGCCCGAGGGCAGGCTGATCGTCCACTGCCAGGTGGGGCTGCGCGGGCACAACGCCCAGCGTCTGCTCACCGGGCTCGGCCGCGAGGCGGTCAACCTCGACGGTGGATACGCGACGTGGGCTGCGGGGCGGTCGGCCACGGCTGCCTGATCTCGTACGACATCGGTGCCTCACCCCCGTACCACCGCAAGAAGCCGCACGAAGCCGCAAGAAGCCGCACGAACCCCCGCCGGACAACCAGGGAGAATCCCCCATGAGCCTGCCCCTCACCCCCGCCGAACTCGACGCCGAGGACACCGGTACGACGCTGATCATCGACGTCCGCGGCCCCGGCGAATACGCCGCGGGACATGTCCCCGGCGCCCTCAACCTGCCGCTGGACAGCCTGCCCCAGCTGCTCGACGACGTGCGTGCGGCCGCCGCCCGGCGCGAGTTGATCGTTGTCTGCGCCGCCGGGATGCGCTCGGCGACCGCCTGCGCGCAGCTCGCCGCGGCGGGGATCGAGGCGCGGGGCCTCGAGGGCGGCACCGACGCCTGGCGGGCTGCGGGCCTGCCGGTCGAGACCGCCGCGCTGCCGGAGCGGAACGTGTGGGCCATGGACCGGCAGGTGCGGTTCACCGCCGGGTCGCTCGTCCTGGTCGGGCTCGCCGGCTCGCTGGTCACGCCCTGGGCGGCGCTGCTGTCTGCGGGGATCGCGGGCGGTCTCGTCTACTCGGGCGTGAGCAACACCTGCGGGATGGCCGTCATGCTCGGCAAGCTCCCCTTCAACCGTCCGCGGCCCGCGGCTCTCGCGCCCGTGCGCGAGGCGCTGCAGAACGCCTGAGCGCCCCACGCCTGATCGACAAGGAGCCGCACATGAAGGTCAACGAAGACACCCGGACCCCCGTCCTCAACCGCCTTCGCCGCGCCCAGGGTCAGCTGGCCGGGGTGATCGCGATGATCGAGGACGGGCGGGACTGCAAGGACGTGGTGACCCAGCTCGCCGCCGTATCGCGTGCGCTCGACCGGGCCGGGTTCAAGATCATCGCCTCGGGGATGCGGGACTGCGCGGGCGCGGCCGAGTCGGGCGAGAAGGCACCGCTCACCGAGGAGGAGCTGGAGAAGCTGTTCCTGGCCCTTGCGTAAGAGGGCAGGTCAGCTGGTCCAGAAGTCCCACCAGCGGGTCAGGATCAGCATGCCGATGATGCCGATGTGCATCACCGGAAGCACCCAGGTGAACTCGTCGAGGAAGGTGCGCAGACCGCGCGGCGCGGGCAGCAGGCCGTGCCGGAGGTTGTGCGAGGTCGTGTACCAGAACATGGTGATCGTGGCGGCCCAGGCCAGGCAGCACCACAGGCACAGCGAGTTGATGTTGTACAGGGACTGGTACATCAGCCAGGTGCAGAACCCGACGCCGAAGAGCATCCCGGCGTTCATCGTCAGCCAGTACCAGCGCGGGAAGCGGGCGCGGGCCAGCAGGCTCACACCGACGCAGACGATGATCCCGTACGTGACCAGGCCGAGCATCGGGTTGGGGAACCCGAAGGCCGAGGCCTGGTCGCTCTTCATGATGTTGCCGCAGGACACCACGGGGTTGAGGCTGCAGGCCGGGGTGAAGTTCGGGTCCTCGAGGAGCTTGAACTTGTCGAGGGTGATCACCCAGGAGGCGAGCAGTCCGGCGAGGCCGGTGATCACCAGAAGGATCGCGTAGGCGCGGCTGCCGCCGACGCCCCCTGCGGCCGGTGCGGGCCGCGGATCCTCGTGCTCGTCGATGCCGCTGTCGCGTTCCGTGGTCGTCTTGCTCATCGCACCGTTTCCATCACTTTCGGCAGCCTGCGGTGGGGTCATTGTGCCGCACCGACCCAGGTGTCCGTCATTCGGTGGACACGGGCCGGTACGGACGGTGGTGCCGGAGCGTTCGGCCCGCGGCGACGCTGAGTGACATGACGACAACCACCACCGAACTCGCGGTCCGGACCGCCGGGTTGCGCAAGCGCTACGGAGACGTCGATGCGGTCGCCGGTATCGATCTGTCGATACGGACCGGGGAGGTCTTCGGCCTGCTCGGCCCCAACGGCGCCGGCAAGTCCACCACCGTGGAGATCCTCCAGGGCCACCGCGCCCGCGACGCCGGCGAGGTCGAGGTGCTCGGCAGCGATCCGGCGAGCACCTCGCGTACCTGGCGGGCGAAAGTCGGAATCGTCTGGCAGGACGAGTCGGCGCCCGCCGAGTTGACGGTACGGGAGACAGTGGGACATTTCGCCCGCTACTACCCGAGGCCGCGGAACCCCGACGAGGTCATCGCGCTCGTCGGCCTGGAAGAGAAGGCCGACAGCCGGGTCAAGGCGCTCTCCGGCGGCCAGCGACGGCGGCTCGATGTGGCGCTCGGCGTGATCGGCGGCCCTGAGCTGCTACTCCTGGACGAACCGACGACCGGGTTCGATCCGGCGGCCCGCAGGCAGTTCTGGGGCCTGATCCGGCAGCTCGCGTCCGAGGGCACCACGATCCTGCTCACGACCCACTACCTGGAGGAGGCCGAAGCGCTCGCCGACCGGCTCGCGGTCATCGCGGGCGGCCGGATCACCGCGGAGGGCACCCCGGCCGACCTGCGCCGGGCGTACAGCGGCGAGGCCACCGTCGAGTGGACCGATGTGGACGGTTCACCGCGCGGCGAGCGGACCGAGACCCCCACCCGCACCGTCGCGCAGCTCAGCGGGCGCTTCGACGGAGAGATCCCGGGTCTGCGGATCAGCCGCCCCACGCTGGAGGACGTCTACCTCCGGCTGACCGGACAGGAGAACGCGCGATGACGACCACGGCCGCTCCCACCCGCAAGACCACCGCCGGGAATCTGCCCGGGGCCTGGCAGCTGGGCCTCCACCAAGGCGCCCTGGAACTACGGCAGTTCTTCCGGCAGCGCGAGCAGGTGGTGTTCACGTTCGCGTTCCCGATCGTGTTCCTGTTCCTGTTCGCCTCGATCTTCAGCGATGACGTCCAGGGCGCCGGGATCACCGCCTCGCAGCTCTACGTACCGGCGATGATCGCCGCGGGCATCATGTCCACCAGCTTCCAGTCCCTCGGCATCTCGATCGCGATCGAACGCGACGAGAAGGTGCTGCGCAGGCTGCGCGGCACCCCCATGCCGCCGAGCGTGTACTTCCTCGGCAAGATCTGGCTGGTCCTCATCACCGGTCTGCTCGAGACCATCGCCCTGCTGGTCGTGGGCACGGTGTTCTACGACGTGGACCTGCCGTCCGACGCGAACGCCTGGCTCACCCTGGGCTGGGTGTTCCTGCTCGGACTCACCGGCTGCGCCCTCCTCGGGATCGCGATCAGCAGTGTGCCGAAGTCCGCGAAGAGCGCCAACTCGGTGGTCGTCCTCCCCTTCCTGGTCCTGCAGTTCATCTCCGGTGTCTACATCGCGATCGACACGCTGCCGGACTGGATGCTGAACATCGGCGCTCTGTTTCCGCTCAAGTGGATGTGCCAGGGGCTGCGCGGGGTGTTCCTGCCCGAGTCGGCCAAGGTCCTGGAGATGACCGACAGTTGGGAGTACGGGCGCATCGCCCTGGTGCTCGGCGCCTGGTGCATCGGAGGATTGCTGTTGTGTCTGGGGACCTTCAGGTGGAAGAGCCGGCGCGACGGGTGAGCGAGCGAGGCGGCCCGCGCGATATCGACGTGGACGTCCACAGCCGGGTCTGGCTCGGCTGGGACGCCTACTTCGCGGTGGTGTGGGTGGCGACCGTCCTGTTCGTGCTCGGGGGCGCGTCCCCCGTGGCGTTCGGCGTACGGCTGACCGGGTGCGGCGTGTTCGCCCTCCTCGTACCCCTCTACCTGTGGCTGGGCCGTCCGGTGCTGCACACCGAGGGCGAGGACGAGCGCGCCGCGCTGACGTACCTGGCCACGGCAACCGCGCTCTTCACGGCGACGACCTGGCTGCTGCCCGAGAGTCGGCTCGCGACCTTCGCGCTCGTACCGCAGTGCTTCATGGCGCTGCGGTACCGGCGCGCGATGATCGCCGTCGCGCTGGTCAACCTCCTGCCCGTGCTGGGCTGGGCCGTGATCTGGCGGCCGGAGGCCGAGGAACTGTTCTTCAACGCGGTGTCGGCGGCCGTGACCCTGGTCTTCTCGCTCGTCTTCGGCAGCTGGATCATCAAGGTGATCGAGCAGAGTCAGGAACGGGCCGTCCTGATCGCCGAGTTGGACGCCAGCCGCGAGGAGATCGCCAAGCTCTCCGCGGAACGGGGCGCGCTCGCCGAACGCGAGCGGATGTCCCGCGAGATCCACGACACCCTCGCCCAGGGCTTCACCAGCCTTCTGATGCTGGTCCAGGCCGTGGACTCCGAGCTGGAACACGATCTGCCGGGCGCGCGGCGGCACTTGGCACTGATGGAACAGACCGCACGGCAGAACCTCGCCGAGGCCCGCGCCCTGGTGGCAGGCCGCGCGCCCGCCCACCTCGACGACGGCGGGTCCCTGGCGGACGCCCTGCGCCGGCTCCCGGGCCGCCCCCACCCCCACCCCGCGGTCACGGGCGTGGCGCGCGACCTGTCGCCCGGACTCGAGGTGGTGGCCCTGCGCTCCTGCCAGGAGGCGCTCGCGAATGTACGGAAACACGCAGGCCCGGACGCCGACGCGACCGTATGCCTGAGCTATGGCGAGGAGCGGTTGGTGCTGTCGATACGGGACACGGGGCGCGGCTTCACCGCCCTCGACGAGGGCTACGGGCTGCGCGGCCTGCGCGCCAGGGCCCAGGAGGTGCGGGGCACCGCCGAGGTCAGCGGCCGGCCCGGTGAGGGCACCACCGTGACCGTCCGCCTGCCGCTGCCCCGGCCCGCGAGGAGCGCCGAATGATCCGCATCCTGCTGGCCGACGACCACCCGGTGGTACGCGAGGGCCTGCGCGCCATGCTCAGCGCCGAGGCCGATCTGGACGTCGTGGCCGAGGCCTCCAGCGGACCGCAGGCGGAGGCACTCACCGCCCAGCTCTCCCCCGACATCGTCCTGATGGATCTGCGCATGCCCGGCGGTGGGGGCGTCGAGTCCATCGAGCGGATGGCGGTCGCCGGTCTGACCTGCCGGATCATCGTGCTCACCACGTACGAGACGGACCGCGACATCCTGCGGGCGGTCGAGGCGGGCGCGGCCGGCTATCTGCTCAAGGACCTGGCGCGTGGTGAACTCGCCGACGCGGTACGGGCCGCGGCCCGCGGCGAGACGGTGCTCGCGCCCTCGGTCGCCGCCCGCCTGGTCGACCAGCTGCGCACCCGGCCCGAGCGGCCACGGCTCTCCGAGCGCGAGACCGCGGTACTGCGACTGGTCGCGGAGGGCTGCACCAATGCGGAGATCGGGCGACGGCTGCACATCGGCGAGTCCACGGTGAAGACCCATCTGCTGCGCACCTTCGGCAAGTTGGGCGTCGACGACCGGACCTCGGCGGTGACCAGCGCGATGCGTCTGGGCCTGCTGGAGACATGACGAAGGCCCCGGACGGATCCGGGGCCTTCCTCGTACGGGAAAACGTGTCGATCAGCCGAGCTTGGCCTTCAGCGTCTCCAGGACCGCGTCCAGCGCGACCGGCCCCTGCTCGCCCGACTCCATGTCCTTGAGCTGCACGACGCCGTCGGCGAGATCCCGCTCACCGGCGACGAGCGTGAAGCGCGCGCCCGAACGGTTGGCGTTCTTCATCGCACCCTTCAGACCCTTGCCGCCGTACGAGAAGTCCGTGGCGATCCCGGCCTTGCGCAGCTCCGTGACCTTGCCGAACAGCACCCGGCGGGCCTCCTCACCGAGCGGCACGGCGAACACGCTGGTGGTGGCGGGCAGTTCGAGATCGACGCCCTCCGCCTCCAGGGCCAGGACCGTGCGGTCCACGCCGAGAGCCCAGCCGACGGACGGCAGCGAGGGGCCGCCGATCATCTCGGACAGACCGTCGTAGCGGCCGCCGCCGCCCACCGCGGACTGCGAGCCGAGGCCGTCGTGCACGAACTCGAAGGTGGTGCGGGTGTAGTAGTCGAGGCCGCGCACCAGCTTCGCGTCGTCCTCGTACACCACACCGGCGGCGTCCAGGAGTTCGCGTACTTCCTTGTGGTACGCGGTGCACGCGTCGCACAGGTAGTCCGGCATCGACGGCGCGCCCGTGAGCTGCTTCTGCACATCGGCGCGCTTGTCGTCGAGCACCCGCAGCGGGTTGATCTCGGCGCGGCGCAGGGTCTCCTCATCGAGGTCGAGTCCGCGCAGGAACTCCTGGAGCGCGGCCCGGTAGACCGGACGGCACTCCTTGTCGCCGAGCGAGTTGAGCAGGATGCGGAAGTTCCGCAGCCCCAGCGAGCGGTACGCCTGGTCGGCAAGGATGATCAACTCGGCGTCCAGGGCCGGGTCCTCGGCACCGATCGCCTCGGCACCGACCTGCGAGAAGTGCCTGTAGCGACCCTTCTGCGGGCGCTCGTAGCGGTAGTACGAGCCCGAGTACCAGAGCTTGACCGGCAGGTTGCCGGCCTTGTGCAGGTTCGCCTCCAGGGCGGCGCGCAGCACGGACGCGGTGCCCTCGGGACGCAGCGCGAGCTGGTCGCCGCCCTTGGTCTCGAAGGCGTACATCTCCTTGGTCACGATGTCGGTGGACTCACCGACACCGCGCGCGAACAGCTCGACGTTCTCGAAGCCGGGGGTCTCGACATAGCCGTAGCCGGAGTTCTTCAGCGGTGCCGAGATGGCCTCGCGCACCGCCAGATACGTCGCCGAGTTCGGCGGAAGCAGGTCGTACGTGCCCTTGGGGGCCTGAAAAGTGCTCACGGGAAAACTCTCGTCACATTCCTCGTCGGGGAGCGTCGCCGCTCCCGAGGCCGGAGGCCACCTGCCGCAGATACGGATTGGTGGCGCGCTCCTGACCGATGGTCGTCTGGCCACCGTGTCCGGACAGGACCACGGTGGAATCGTCGAGGGGCAGGCAGACCCGCGCGAGCGAGGCGAGCATGTCGTCCATGTCGCCGCCCGGCAGGTCGGTGCGCCCGATGGAGCCGGCGAACAGCAGGTCGCCCGAGAAGAACACCGACGGGATGTCGGAGCTCTCGGGCATCCGGAAGGTCACCGACCCCTTCGTATGCCCGGGGGCATGCGAGACGGAGAACTCCAGGCCCGCGAGGTCCAGGGTGGCGCCGTCGGCCAGCTCACGGACGTCGTCGGGCTCCCCCACGGTCAGCTCGCCCATCAGCGGCATCCCGATCGAGCGGCCGAGCGCCTTCTCGGGGTCGCTCATCATGTAGCGGTCCTCGGGGTGGATCCAGGCCGGTACGTCATGGGCTCCGCACACCGGGACGACCGAGGCGACATGGTCGATGTGGCCATGGGTGAGAACGACGGCGACGGGCTTGAGCCGATGCTTCTTCAGCGCTTCCTCGACACCTTCGGTGGCCTGGTGGCCCGGGTCGATGATCACGCACTCCTCGCCTGCGGCGGGGGCGACCAGGTAACAGTTGGTCCCCCAGGCCCCGGCGGGGAACCCGGCAATCAGCACGATCGTCCTTACCTTCGGTCCAACGGAAGAAGCGGAAAGCTGTGGAAAGAGACCAGATTTCCGAAGAATCCGGATGATTCCAGCAGCCGCAGGTCAACGCCGTACAACGGCTGCGGATCAAAGCGTACCGGCGCGGCTCGGCTCACAGCGAACCCGTATACGGTACGGGCAGGCTTCGGACTGGCAGATCAACACGTACGAGGAGAGACCCGGTGGTCAGCAGCGAACAGCGGCGGAAGCAGCTCGCGCGGGAGAAGTTCCTGCGTCAGCAGCAGCGGCGCGAGTCGGCACGGCGCAAGTCAAAGCAGCGCAACGCGATCATCGCGACCACCCTCGTGGTGGTGCTCGCGGCGGGCGGCGGTGCCTGGGCGGCCGGAGCGTTCAAGGGCGACGGCAGCAAGGACGTCACCTCCGGCTCCACCCCCTCCCCGACGCCCACGCCCAAGGAGTCGCCGGCCCCGAAGATGGCCATCGACAAGAAGGCGAAGTACACCTTCGACATCAAGACCAACGAGGGTGACATCTCCATCGCGATGGACGCGGCGAAGACACCGGGGACCGTCAACTCGTTCAAGCACCTCGCCGACAAGGGGTACTTCGACGGTACGAAGTGCCACCGTCTCACCACCCAGGGCATCTACGTCCTGCAGTGCGGCGACCCCCAGGGCACCGGCGCGGGCGGCCCCGGCTACTCGATCCCCGACGAGAACCTCGACGGTCTCGGCAAGCCGGGCGCCGACGGTTCGGTGACGTACCCGGCCGGCACGGTCGCGATGGCCAACGCGGGTCCGAACACCGGTGGCAGCCAGTTCTTCCTGGTCTACAAGGACTCCAAGCTGCCGCCCGCGTACACCCCGTTCGGTGAGATGGACAAGGGCGGTCTCAAGATCGTCGAGACGGTCGGCAAGGCCGGTGTCGCCGAGGGCAGCCAGAGCCCGGGCGACGGCGCCCCGAAGAAGGCCGTCACCCTGGAAAAGGCGACGGTAAAGAAGAGCTGATCGCCGGGGATTCTGTAGCGCTGGATGCGGACAGCCGCCCTGCTCGTCGCCTATGTTGGCGTTGTGCAGGGCGCTGTGTGCGGCTGCCCTGAGGAAACTGTGGACGATGCCCCGGGCCGAGTGCCCGCGAGCGCATCATGTGGAGGAGGCGCTGTGAGCAGCGACCCGTGGGGACGCGTCGACGAGGCGGGGACCGTGTACGTGCGTACGGCCGACGGCGGTGAACGCGAAGTCGGATCGTGGCAGGCAGGCTCTCCGGACGAGGCGCTGGCCTACTTCAAGCGCAAGTACGACGGTCTCGTCGTCGAGATCGGCCTCCTCGAGCGCCGGGTGCAGACGACGGATCTGTCGGCCAAGGACGCCATGACCGCCATCGAGCACCTGCGCGAGCAGGTCACCGATGCGCATGCGGTCGGCGACCTCGAGGCCCTGGGCAAGCGTCTGGACAAGCTGGTCGCGTCGGTCGAGTCGCGCCGTGAGGAGCGCAAGGCACAGAAGGCCAAGCAGACCGACGAGGCGCGGCACGCCAAGGAGGCGCTGGTCGTCGAGGCCGAGGAGCTGGCCCAGAGCGACCAGTGGCGCCATGCCGGTGAGCGCCTGCGGGCCCTGGTGGACACCTGGAAGGGTCTGCCGCGTCTGGACCGCAAGTCCGACGACGAGCTGTGGCACCGCTTCTCGCACGCGCGCTCCGCCTTCTCCAAGCGGCGCAAGGCCCACTTCGCCGCACTCGACGCTCAGCGCGAGGACGCCCGTAAGGCCAAGGAGAAGCTGGTCGCCGAGGCCGAGTCGCTGTCCAACTCGCAGGACTGGGGCCCGACCGCGGCCCGCTACCGCGATCTGATGACCGAGTGGAAGGCCGCGGGCCGCGCGCAGCGCGAGCACGAGGACGAGCTGTGGAACCGCTTCCGCGGCGCCCAGGACGTGTTCTTCTCGGCGCGCAGCTCGGTCTTCGCCGAGCGGGACGCGGAGCAGGGCGAGAACCTCAAGCTCAAGGAGGAGCTCGCCGACGAGGCCGAGAAGCTCCTGCCCATCGGTGATCTGAAGTCGGCCCGTGCCGCGTTCCGCGCCATCAACGAGCGCTGGGAGGCCATCGGCCACGTCCCGCGGGACGCGCGCCCGAAGGTCGAGGGCCGGATGCACGCGGTCGAGCGCGCGCTGCAGGAGTCCGAGGAGACCGAGTGGCGCCGGACCAACCCGGAGGCGCGTGCGCGTGCCGCGGGTCTGACCGGTCAGCTGCAGGCCGCGGTGGACAAGCTCCGCGACCAGGTCGAGGCGGCTCGTGCGTCGGGCAACAACGCCAAGGCGGACAAGCTCCAGCGCGAGCTGGACGGCCGTCAGGCGCTGCTCGACCAGGCGCTCAAGGGTCTTGAGGAGTTCGGCGGCTAGTCCTCCCCATCCTCTTCATACGAAAGGGGCTTGCGTATCTCGGTACGCAAGCCCCTTTCGTATGGGTGGGGTTGACTGGTGTCGACTGGTGTTACGGCCGCCGCGCCGAGGTCACGCGGTACACGTCGTACACGCCCTCCACGCCCCGTACCGCCTTCAGGACGTGCCCCAGGTGCTTGGGGTCGCCCATCTCGAAGGTGAAGCGGGATGTGGCCACCCGGTCGCGGGAGGTCTGCACCGCCGCGGACAGGATGTTGACGTGCTGGTCGGACAGGACGCGTGTGACGTCCGAGAGCAGCCGCGAGCGATCGAGGGCCTCCACCTGGATGGCGACCAGGAAGACCGAGGACTGGGTGGGCGCCCACTCGACCTCGAGGATCCGCTCGGGCTGCTGCGAGAGCGAGTCCACGTTGACGCAGTCCTTGCGGTGTACGGAGACACCGCTGCCGCGCGTCACGAAGCCCATGATGGGATCGCCCGGCACGGGCGTGCAGCAGCGCGCCAGCTTCACCCAGACGTCGTCGACGCCCTTGACGACCACGCCGGGGTCGGCGCTGGAACGGCGCTTGGAGCGGCCGCGGGTGGGCGGGGCGGTCTCGGCGATGTCCTCGTTGGCCTGGTCCTCGCCGCCGAGGGCCTGGACCAGCTTCTGCACGACGTTCTGCGCGGCCACATGGCCCTCGCCGATCGCCGCGTACAGCGAGGAGATGTCCGGGTAGCGCATCTCGTGCGCGAGCGTGACAAGGGAGTCGCCGGTCAGGATCCGCTGGATGGGCAGGTTCTGCTTGCGCATCGCGCGGACGATGGCTTCCTTGCCCTGCTCGATCGCCTCGTCGCGGCGCTCCTTGGAGAACCAGGCGCGGATCTTGTTGCGCGCCCGGGGCGACTTGACGAAGCCGAGCCAGTCGCGGGACGGGCCCGCACCAGCCGCCTTGGAGGTGAAGACCTCCACCAAGTCGCCGTTGTCCAGGGTGGATTCGAGCGGTACGAGCCGTCCGTTGACCCGTGCTCCTATGGTCCGGTGGCCGACCTCGGTGTGCACGGCGTACGAGAAGTCGACCGGGGTCGCTCCCGCCGGAAGCGCTATGACGTCGCCCTTCGGCGTGAAGACGAAGACCTCGTTGCGCGACAGGTCGAAGCGCAGCGACTCGAGGAACTCCGACGGGTCCTCGGTCTCCTTCTGCCAGTCGAGCAACTGGCGCAGCCACGCCATGTCGTTGAGGTGGTCGTCCTTGCCGGTCTTCTTCGGTACGTCACTGCGTACCTTCGAGGTGCCGGCGACGGCCTCCTGCTTGTACTTCCAGTGCGCGGCGATGCCGTACTCGGCGCGGCGGTGCATGTCGAAGGTACGGATCTGCAGCTCAACGGGCTTGCCGCTGGGGCCGATCACCGTGGTGTGCAGCGACTGGTACATGTTGAACTTGGGCATCGCGATGTAATCCTTGAACCGGCCGGGGACCGGATTCCATCGCGCGTGCACCGTGCCGAGCGCCGCGTAGCAGTCGCGGACCGTGTCGACAAGTACCCGGATACCCACCAGGTCATAGATCTCGGCGAAGTCGCGACCTCGCACAATCATCTTCTGGTAGACGCTGTAGTAGTGCTTCGGCCGGCCCGTGACGGTGGCCTTGATACGGGCCGCACGCAGATCGGCCTGGACCTCGTCGGTCACTATGGCCAGATACTCGTCGCGCTTGGGGGCCCGCTCGGCGACGAGCCGCACGATCTCGTCGTACATCTTGGGGTAGAGGATCGCGAACGCGAGGTCCTCCAGCTCCCACTTGATGGTGTTCATGCCCAAGCGGTGCGCGAGCGGAGCGTAGATCTCCAGCGTCTCGCGGGCCTTCTTCTCCTGCTTCTCGCGCTTGAGATAGCGCATCGTGCGCATGTTGTGCAGGCGGTCGGCGAGCTTGATCACCAGGACCCGGGGGTCCTTGGCCATGGCGACGACCATCTTGCGTACGGTCTCGGCCTGCGCGGCCTCGCCGAACTTGACCTTGTCCAGCTTGGTCACGCCGTCGACGAGCAGCGCGACCTGGTCGCCGAAGTCGCGGCGCAGGGTGTCCAGGCCGTACTCGGTGTCCTCGACGGTGTCGTGCAGGAGCCCCGCCATCAGCGTGGCCGGGTCCATGCCGAGCTCGGCGAGGATGGTCGTCACGGCGAGCGGATGCGTGATGTACGGGTCGCCGCTCTTGCGCTTCTGCCCGCGGTGCCAGCGCTCGGCGACCTGGTAGGCGCGCTCGATCTGGCGCAGGGTCGAGGTCTCGATCTTCGGATCGTTGCTGCGCACTATCCGCAGCAGGGGCTCGAGGACCGGGTTGTACGGGTTGGAGCGCTGCACGCCGAGGCGGGCGAGGCGGGCCCGTACGCGATTCGACGAGGAATTCGACCGGGAGACGCCGGACGCGGCGGTCGAGCCCGCACGGGCAGGCGCGGCCCCGGCCGGGCGCATCGGAGGCGCCGCGGGCCGCTCGGTGGGCGTCGCCGGCTTCGGGGAGTGCTTTTCGGCCGCCGGGTCACTCTTGGCGGGCAGGGCAGCGGCCGCCGCGGCCTTGGGGTCGGCAGGCTGGTCGGCCTGGGACTTCGCGGCGGTGAGTGGCTGTCGGGCCTCGTCTGGCAAGAGTGCTCCTCAGGCAGGATCCGGCCCCCCGATCAGGTCCGGACTGCCATGGTATCGACCCTGGGCCTTCCGCTCGTGCCCGACGGTTCACGCTGTGGTCCGTCGCACGTGCGTCGGACTTCGCCGCATCGCAGCCGCGCCTAGGGGGAAACGCCGCGAGGGCGGGTCCCGGAAGTCTCCGGAAACCCGCCCTCGCAGGGGTTTGCAGCTGGGTCAGACGACGAGCACCGCGTCGAGCGGGGCGCCCTTGAGGGCCGGCTCGAGGCGGGCCCTGCCGCCCAGGAAACCGAGCTCCATCAGCACGGCCACACCCGCGACCTCGGCGCCCGCCCGCCGCACCAGGTGCAGCGAGGCCTCTGCCGTACCGCCGGTGGCGAGGACGTCGTCGATGACCATGACGCGGTCGCCCGCGGTCAGGTCCTCGGCGTGCACCTCGATCTCGGCGCTGCCGTACTCCAGGTCGTACGACTGCGACAGGGTCGCTCCGGGGAGCTTGCCCGCCTTGCGTACGGGAATGAAGCCGAGGCCCGCGCGGATGGCGACCGGAGCCGCGAGGATGAACCCCCGCGCCTCCAGGCCGACGATCTTCGTCGCGCCGTGCCGTACGCACAGCTCGGCGAGCTCGTCCGTGAGGGCCGTGAACGCGGCCGGGTCGGCCAGCAGGGGCGTGATGTCCTTGAACACCACGCCGGGCTGCGGGTAGTCCGGTACGTCGCGGATACGGCTGAGCAGCAGCTCCGCCGCCCCGGTCATCGGCGCTTCCCCGAGGGACGGCCCTTGCCGCGCGCACGCGACGAGGGCTGGGTGCGGGCAGCGGGCTCGACGCCGCGCTGACCGACCACGGCCGGGGCCGCGTCCGCGGGCACCGCGTCGTCGAAGGTGCCGGCGGCGTCCGGCCCTTCGGCCGACTCGCCCTTGGCGGCGGCGGCCGCGCGCTTGGCGAGCACCCGCTTCTTCAGCTGCTTCATCGCCGGCTCGCGCTCCTTGAGGTCGGCGACGAGCGGCGTGGCGATGAAGATCGAGGAGTACGCACCGGCGGCGAGACCCACGAACAGGGAGAGCGAGATGTCGTTCAGCATGCCGGCGCCCAGGACACCGCCACCGATGAACAGCAGGCCCGCGACCGGCAGCAGCGCCACCACGGTGGTGTTGATGGAGCGGACCAGCGTGGAGTTGATCGACTTGTTGGCGATCTCGCTGTACGTGTAGCGGGTCTGCTTCGTGATGTCCTTCGAGCCCTCCTTGAGGGAGTCGAAGACCACGACCGTGTCGTAGAGCGAGTAACCGAGGATCGTGAGCAGACCGATCACCGTGCCCGGGGTGACCTCGAAGCCCACGAGGGCGTAGATCCCGACGGTGATCGTGATGTCGTGGATCAGGGCCACCAGGGCCGCGACCGCCATCCGCCACTCGAACGCGATCGCCAGATAGATCACGCACAGGATCATGAAGACGATGCAGCCCGTCCATGCCTTCTGTGCGATCTGCTCGCCCCAACTGGGGCCGACCAGCTCCGAGTTGATCGACTTGGCGGGAACGCCGAGCTCGTCGGCGAGCGCCTGCTTGATCTCACTGGACTTGGCGACGTCCACACCGGCGATCTGGACGCGTGTGCCGCCCTTGCCCAGCTTCTGGGCGATCGCCTGGTGACCGGAGGCCTTCTCGGCCACTTCCGTGATCTTCTCGACCGAGACGGATGTCTTGGGCGTATTGAAGACCGCGCCACCCTTGAACTCGATGCCCATGTTGAGGCCCTGCACCGCCAGGGCCACGATGGCCGTGATGGTGATCAGGACCGAGACGCCGTACCAGATGAACCGCTTGCCGATGAAGTCATAGCCGACTTCGCCGCGGTACAGCCTGGCGCCGAGGTTGCCGAGCTTCGACATCTCACGCCTCCTTCGGGTCGACGGTACCGGCGGCAGGGCCAGTGGTACGACGGGAACGGCGCAGCGGGGGCTTGGCGCCCAGACGCTTGGGGTCGAGCCCCGACCACGGGTGGCCGCTGCGGAAGAACTTCTTGCGCGCCAGGAGCGTCATCAGCGGCTTGGTGACCAGGAACACCACGACGACGTCGAGCAGCGTGGTCAGACCCAGCGTGAACGCGAAGCCCTGCACCTTGCCGACGGTCACGATGAACAGCACCGCGGCGGCCAGGAACGACACGAAGTCGGACACCAGGATCGTGCGCCGCGCACGCGGCCAGGCACGCTCGACGGCCGGCTGGATCGTCCGGCCCTCGCGCACCTCGTCCCGGATGCGTTCGAAGAAGACGATGAACGAGTCCGCTGTGATACCGATCGCCACGATGGCGCCACAGACGGCCGGCAGGTTCAGCGCGAAGCCGATGGCCGGGCCGAGCAGGGACATCAGGGTGTACGTGAGAACCGCGGAGGCCGCGAGCGACAGCAGCGCGATCAGCGACAGGCCCCGGTAGTAGACCACCAGGTAGATGACGACCAGGGCGAGACCGATGGCGCCGGCGATCAGACCGGCCTCCAGCTGCTCGCCACCGAGCGCGGCGGTGACGGTGTCGACGCTCTGCTCGGAGAAGGTCAGCGGCAGCGAGCCGTACTTCAGCATGTTCGCCAGCTCTTCGGCGGACTCCTGCGTGAAGGAACCGGTGATCTCGGCGTTCGAGCTGAGCGTCTGGTTGACGGTCGGCGCGGAGACGACGTTGTTGTCGAGCACGATGGCGAACTGGTTCAGCGGGGGCTGCTGCTTGGACAGATCACCGGTGATCTTCGCGAACTTCTTCGAGCCACCGCTCGAGAAGTCCATCGTGACCTTCCAGATGCCCTGCTGCTGGTCGATCACGGCCTTGGAGTCGTCGACGTCCTTGCCGGCCACCGCGGCCGGGCCGAGCACGTACTTCTCCCACTGGCCCACGTTGTTGGTGCCGCAGGCGATGATCGTGTCCTCGGGCTTGGTGCCTTGGGCTGCCTCCGTGCGCTGCTTCTTGTCCGTGCAGTTCAGCGCGGCGAACTTGGCAGCGAGGTCCTTGGTCGCGGGGTCCACGGACTCACTGGCGCTGGGGCTCGGGGACCCCTTGGGGTCGCCGGAGTCGCTCGCCGAGGGAGACGGGGTGGTGTCCTTCAGGGCGTCCGTGACGGCGCGGCCCTGCGGCGTGGAGCTGGAGCTGGCGGAAGGCGAGGCCTTCTCGTCCTTGTCCTTGTCGTCCTTCTTGCCGCTCTCCGAGGCGGAGGGCGTCGCGGACGGCGTGGCGGCCGGGTCGGCCTTCGGGTCGCCGGCCGCGAGCTGGAGCACCGGGCGGAAGAAGAGCTGAGCCGTCGTGCCGACCTGCTCGCGCGCCTGCTCCTCGTCAGTCCCCTTGGGGATGTTGACGATGATGTTCTTCTCGCCCTGGGTCTGGACCTCGGCCTCGGAAACGCCCAGACCGTTGACACGGCGCTCAATGATGTTGACCGCGGTGTTCATGTTGGTCGGGTTGATCGCGTTCTTCGCGCCCGGCTCATTCTTGGCCTCGAGCGTGATGCTCGTGCCGCCCGCGAGGTCGATGCCCAGTCGCGGGGTGGTGTGCCCGGACAGGAACATGCCCCCGGTGAGCGCCACCATGATGATCACGATCAGGGCCAGAGCGCGTCCCGGCTTGGGCTGGCCGCTCTGCCTCCTGGCCTTCTTCGGTGCTGCCACCTTCTCGTTTCTCCCTGTCCAACCGCCCGGGCAGCCGGCACGAAGCCGGTCAGCGGGCCCTGGGCGGCCATGAAGTGGTGTCGGGAGGCGACGCGAAGCCGCACGTTCCGAGGACCGCGCCGCGCCTGGGGCGCACCGCGGTCCTCGGCCGTGGCTACTTCGTGTCGCCCTCGCCCTCGGTCTTCTTCGGCTCGGCGTCGCCGCCGGCGTCCTTCTTGCCGAGGTCGATGGGCGCATCGGCCGACACGTCAGCGTCGGCGGGCTCGTCGGCCTGGGTCAGGGAGGAGGCATCGTCCGGAACGTCCGGGGTGTCGACGTCCTCGGGGGTGATGCCGTGGACGATGCGGTTGTACTCGTCGTCGTCGAGGACGGCGCCGACCGAGTTCTTCGCGTAGATCGCGTGGACGCCGGGGGCCACCTCGAGCGTGACGGCCTCGTCGCTGACTTCCTTGACGACCGCGTACATGCCCCCGATCGTGCGGACACCCGTGCCGGGCTGCATCTGGTTGCGCATCTCGGCCGCCTGCTGCTGCTTCTTCTTGGCAGAACGGGTCATCAGGAACATGACCCCGATGATCAAGATGAACGGAAGGAGGCTCAAGATATTCACGGGACGGGTTTCCTTCGCACGACCGCGCAGATGAGCGGCCTACTGGATGGGGGTGGGCACACCGCCGATAAGGGCGGCATCGGCGGAGTCTAAGCGAGTCCGCACGGATGGAACAACGCTCAGCATGGCACCGGGGTTCCATGCTGAGCGAGCACCCCGGCCGTCACGCCCCGAACAGGTCGCCTTGTCCGGATGCGCCGGTTCCGTGACTCTGCGGTGCCGTGAGACCCAGATGCGCCCACGCGGCGGGAGTGGCCACGCGGCCGCGCGGAGTACGGGCCAGCAGTCCTTCCCGTACGAGGAAGGGCTCGGCGACCTCTTCTACGGTCTCGCGCTCCTCCCCCACCGCGACGGAAAGAGTCGACAGGCCGACAGGTCCGCCGCCGAACAGCTTGAGCAGCGCCTCCAGGACGGCGCGGTCGAGCCGGTCGAGCCCCCGCGCGTCCACCTCGTACACGCGCAGCGCCGCCGCGGCGATCTCCTGGGTGATCCGGCCGTCGGCCTTGACCTGCGCGTAGTCCCGTACACGACGCAGCAGGCGGTTGGCGATACGCGGCGTGCCACGGGAGCGGCCCGCGATCTCGGCGGCGCCGGCGGTGTCGATGGTGACGTCGAGCAGATCGGCGGAGCGGTGGATGACGCGCTCCAGCTCGGCCGGCTCGTAGAACTCCATATGGGCGGTGAAGCCGAAGCGGTCGCGCAGCGGCGGCGGCAGCAGACCCGCGCGGGTGGTGGCGCCGACCAGCGTGAACGGCGGGAGCTCCAGTGGGATGGCGGTGGCGCCGGGCCCCTTGCCGACGATGACGTCGACGCGGAAGTCCTCCATCGCCATGTACAGCATCTCCTCGGCGGGCCGCGACATCCGGTGGATCTCGTCGAGGAAGAGGACCTCGCCCTCCTGGAGGGAGGAGAGGATCGCGGCCAGGTCTCCGGCGTGCTGGATGGCCGGGCCGCTGGTGATGCGGATCGGAGCTTCCATCTCGGCCGCGATGATCATCGAGAGCGTGGTCTTGCCGAGGCCGGGAGCGCCGGACAGGAGCACGTGGTCGGCGGTGGCACCGCGCTGGCGCGCCGCCCTGAGCACGAGGTCGAGCTGCTCGCGCACCCGCTCCTGGCCCACGAACTCGGCCAGGGACTTGGGGCGCAGCGCCGCCTCGACGGCCTGGTCCTCGCCGTCCGCGGCGGATCCGACGAGCCGGCCGGTGGTGTCGTCGGCCGGCGGTGCGGTGTCGTCCCAGTTCACGGTGGAGTGCCTCGCCAGTTCGGTGGTGGTGACGGATGTGCTGTGCGGATGAGGATCAGCGGGTGCGGTTGAGCGTCTGCAGCGCGGCCTTGAGGAGCGGGCCGACCTGCGGGGTGCCGTCCATGGCCTCGGCCTGCGGGGTCACCGCGGTGACGGCCTCGTCCGCCTCACGCGTCGCATACCCGAGCCCGATCAGCGCGGCGTGCAACTGGTCGCGCCAGGAGGCCGTGGCCTGCGCACCGACCGTGGACGCCGTGCCCAGAGGCGCGCCGAGCCGGTCCTTGTACTCCAGGAGCAGCTTCTGCGCGCCCTTCTTTCCGATGCCGGGCACCGCGGTCAACGCCTTCTCGTCGCCGGTCGCGACGGCTCGGCGCAGCGCGTCCGGTGAGTGCACCGCGAGCATCGCCTGGGCCAGACGGGGTCCGACTCCGCTCGCGGTCTGCAGGAGCTCGAAGGTCTGGCGCTCGTCGTCGTCCGCGAAGCCGTACAGGGTGAGCGAGTCCTCCCGTACGACCAAAGAGGTCGCCAGCTTGGTCTGCTGGCCCAGGCGCAGTCCGGACAGGGTGTTCGGCGTGCACTGCACGGCCATGCCGATCCCGCCGACCTCGACGACAGCGGCGTCAGGGGCGAGGGCGGCGACGGGGCCGCTGACGAAGGCGATCATTTGGTTCGGCCTTTCGATGCGTGCAGTGCTGCGGCTTGCTGGAGACGGTTCGGCGGACGGCTTTCGGCCGCGGCCTGCTGGAGGCGGGTCTGCGCGGCGACCGCTTCCTGGAGGCGGTTCTTGGCCGGGCCGCGCCAGATATGGCAGATGGCGAGGGCCAGCGCGTCGGCGGCGTCGGCGGGCTTGGGCGGTGCGTCGAGCCGCAGCAGGCGCGTGACCATGGCGCCGACCTGGGCCTTGTCGGCCCGTCCACTGCCCGTGACGGCGGCCTTGACCTCGCTCGGTGTGTGCAGGGCCACCGGGATGCCGCGGCGCGCGGCGCAGAGCATCGCCACGGCGCTGGCCTGGGCGGTGCCCATCACCGTCCGTACGTTGTGCTGGCTGAACACCCGCTCCACGGCGACGAATTCGGGCTGGTGCTCGTCCAGCCACTGCTCGATGCCCTGCTCGATGGCGACGAGGCGCGAGCCCAACTCGGCGTCCGCGGGCGTCCGTACGACACCGACACCGTGCATGGTGAGCGGCCGGCCCGCCACGCCTTCGACGACGCCGACGCCGCACCGGGTCAGACCCGGGTCGACTCCCAGAACCCGCACAACGCCCCTCCCTTCGCTCGTCTGTTTGTGCAGGCTATCGGGTGCCACCGACAACAGCGGCGAGCGACAAAGCGGGCGGGGGGGGGGGGGGGGTTCCCCCGGCCCGCCCCGCCCCCCCGGGGCGCGG
>NZ_JAEIMH010000042.1:49790-75012 GCF_016464295.1 Streptomyces sp. N35
GGGGGGGAGAGAGGGGGCGGGCGGGGGGGAGGTATGCCCGCGGGCCCCCACCCGCTTCGGTACGGATCAGGCGTCGACCTTCTCCATGATCTCGTCGGAGACATCGAAGTTGGCGAAGACGTTCTGCACGTCGTCGCTGTCCTCGAGCGCGTCGATCAGCTTGAAGATCTTGCGTGCGCCCTCCTCGTCCAGCTCGACCTGCATGGTCGGGACGAAGTTGGCGTCGGCCGAGTCGTAGTCGATCCCGGCCTCCTGGAGCGCGGTGCGCACCGCGACCAGGTCGGTGGCCTCGGAGAGCACCTCGAAGGACTCGCCCAGGTCGTTGACCTCTTCGGCGCCCGCGTCGAGCACCGCGCCGAGGACGTCGTCCTCGGACAGCTCGCCCTTGGGGACGATCACGACGCCCTTGCGGTGGAAGAGGTACGAGACGGAGCCCGGGTCGGCCATGTTGCCGCCGTTGCGCGTCATGGCGACGCGGACGTCGGACGCGGCGCGGTTGCGGTTGTCGGTGAGGCACTCGATGAGCACCGCGACACCGTTGGGACCGTAGCCCTCGTACATGATCGTCTCGTAGTCGGCGCCGCCGGCCTCAAGGCCCGCGCCGCGCTTGACCGCGGAGTCGATGTTCTTGTTCGGGACCGAGCTCTTCTTCGCCTTGGTGATGGCGTCTTCGAGCGTCGGGTTGCCGCCGATGTCAGCACCGCCCGTACGCGCAGCGACCTCGATGTTCTTGATCAGCTTCGCGAAGAGCTTGCCGCGCTTGGCATCGATCACGGCCTTCTTGTGCTTAGTCGTGGCCCATTTAGAGTGGCCGGACATCTGCCTGTCTCCTTCGCGTAACCAATCTCTGTACGAACGACAGAGATCCTACCGGGATCCGGCAGCCGCCTTCTCCCGGACCATCTCGACGAACAGCCCGTGCACCCGGTGGTCGCCCGTGAGCTCCGGATGGAACGACGTGGCGAGCGACCAGCCCTGACGTACTGCGACGATGTGGCCGCCGTGCTCGGCGAGCACCTCGACCTCGGCGCCGACGGACTCGACCCACGGGGCTCGGATGAAGACGCCCTCGACGGGGCCCAGACCCTGGACGTCCACCGCGGCCTCGAACGACTCGTTCTGCCGTCCGAACGCGTTGCGGCGCACGATCATGTCGATGCCGCCGATCGTCTCCTGGCCCGAGCGCGGGTCGAGGATCTTGTTGGCGAGCAGGATCAGCCCGGCGCACGTGCCGTAGACCGGCATTCCGCCGCGTACGCGCTCACGCAGGGGTTCCAACAGGCCGAAGAGGACGGCCAGTTTGGAGATCGTGGTCGACTCGCCGCCCGGGATGACCAGGGCGTCGACCTCGGCGAGCTCCTCGGGGCGCCGCACCGGCCTGGCCACGGCATCCGCCGCGGCCAGGGCGATGAGGTGCTCCCGTACGTCGCCCTGCAGAGCAAGGACGCCGATGACAGGAGTGGTTCCCATGGGGACTACCAGCCCCGGTTCGCGTAGCGCTCGGTCTCGGGCAGGGTGTCGCAGTTGATGCCGACCATGGCCTCGCCCAGGTTGCGGGAGGCGTCCGCGATGATCTTCGGGTCGTCGTAGAAGGTGGTGGCCTTCACGATGGCGGCGGCACGCTTGGCCGGGTCACCCGACTTGAAGATGCCGGAGCCGACGAAGACGCCCTCGGCGCCGAGCTGACGCATCAGAGCGGCGTCGGCCGGGGTGGCCACGCCACCGGCGGAGAACAGCACGACGGGGAGCTTGCCGAGTTCGGCGACTTCCTTGACGAGCTCGTACGGGGCGCGCAGGTCCTTGGCGGCGGCGTACAGCTCGTTGTTGTCGTAGCCGCGCAGGCGCGCGATCTCGTTCTTGATCTGGCGCATGTGGCGCACGGCCTCGACGACGTTGCCGGTGCCGGCCTCGCCCTTGGAGCGGATCATGGCCGCGCCCTCGGCGATACGGCGCAGGGCCTCGCCCAGGTTGGTGGCGCCGCAGACGAACGGGGTCGTGAACGCGAACTTGTCGCTGTGGTTGACCTCGTCGGCCGGGGTGAGGACCTCGGACTCGTCGATGTAGTCGACGCCGAGCGACTGCAGGATCTGCGCCTCGACGAAGTGGCCGATGCGGGACTTGGCCATGACCGGGATGGAGACGGCCTCGATGATCTCTTCGATCATGTTCGGGTCGGACATACGGGCCACGCCGCCGTCCTTGCGGATGTCGGCCGGCACCCGCTCCAGGGCCATGACGGCCACGGCACCCGCATCCTCGGCGATCTTCGCCTGCTCGGCGTTGACCACGTCCATGATGACGCCGCCCTTGAGCTGCTCGGCCATGCCGCGCTTGACGCGGGCGGTGCCGGTGGCGGGGGTTTCGGGGGTGCTGGTAGCCACGGATGACCTCACTGGAGTGAAGGAAGACGGTGTGACTACGAGCCAACTCCCCGAAGCAGTCCACAACAAGGGCCAATGGGTAGCCGGTGGCTCATTTTTCCCTACGAGAGCGACGTACTGCCTGGTCAGGGACCTAAGCCCCCGATGGCGCGGGGACTAGGACCCGGGCCGGTCCGCCAGCGCGGCGGGCGGTTCGTCGTCCATCTCGAAGGCCAGCGGGAAGGGCGCGTGGCCCGCGAGACGGAACAGCCGCACCTTGCGGTGGCGCCGCAGCGCCCGTGCCGCGCGTACGGCGTCGTTGTGGAAGCGCCGCGCCATCGGCACCCTGCGGACCGCCTGGGCCAGCTCCTCCGCCGCCTCGACGCCGCCGGGTGCTTCGCGTACCGCCTCGACCTGGTCGGCGTCCCCGAACACGGCGCGCAGGGCCTGGCTCAGATCGCTCTCGGCGACCTCGCGCTGCTCCTCCTCGGCCTGGCGCGCGGCATGAGCGGCCTCGTACAGGACGATCGAGGCCGCCGGATCGAGCACGTTGGACGTGGCCAGCTCCTGTGCGACCGAGGCCCGGCGCAGGAGCTGGGCGTCAAGTGCCGCCCGTGCCGCGTCGATCCGGGCGTGCAGCCGGTCGAGGCGCCCGGCGGTCCAGCTCAGATACAAGCCGATGGCGAACAGGGCTACGGCGATCCAGATCAGCGTTACGGTCACGGGCGGAAAGGCTACCGGGACCAGGGCGTCGCTCTTTCACGCCGGACGGCCCGGACGACTTCAGGGGGTTCCATGGACAGGCGGAAGGTGCTGGCCGCGGGCGCGATGGGCGTGGCGACGGCGGCGTTGGGGGGCGGAGCGGCGGCAGCCGGTGTGCGCGGAGAGGTGGCCGCTGGGCTCGGTGCGATGGCCGATGCGCTGGGCGTCGCACCCACCGTCGTCGACCGCGGCATCGGCTGGACCCGCACCAGGTTCCTGATCGAGGACGACGGCGTGCCCTACGCCGTGGACGTGGTCGCCGACACGGCACAGCGGCCGCGTTCGCTCGCCTATCTGCTGCCCGGCGGCGGCCTGAACTTCACAGCGAACTTCTTCACCCCGCGCGAGCGCAACCTCGCCCACCATCTGCGCCGGCTCGGTCACCTCGTCATCGGCATCACTCCGCGCGAGGACCTCGCCGCAGCCGCCGACATCGGCGCCGGCCGGGGCCTGGCCGCGCACCGCGTGGGCGCCCGCCGCGTGGTCGATACCGGGGGCGCGGGGCTCCGGCTTCCGTACCAGCTCATCGGCCACTCGGCGGGCGCGGCGCTCGCGCTCGACCTGGCAGGTCGCGGGGGCGGCCGGCGTCTTGAACGGGTCGTCGTCCTGGACACCACCGGCCCCTACGCAGGGGATCTGGCGGTGCGGGCCGGGCAGGCGCGCGACACGTTCCGGTCCCTGATCGACCAGGGCTCGTACGTCAACGACCCAGGGCTCAAGGGCCTGCTCGCCCGCGCGCTGTCCGACCCGGACGGCGCGAGCCCGGTGCCGCGCCCCGTCGATCCCACGACCCGCTTCACCAACGCCGGTCTCGCCCACTACGCCCTGATCCGCACCAACACCCTTCCGGGACCGGCCAATTGGATCTACCGCCAGGGCCACGCCGCGGGCACGTACACCTTCGGGGCCTCGCCCGCCGAGGACCGCTTCACGCTCGCGCACAGCCCGCTGCCGGTATGGGGCGAGGCCACGGCGGCCCTGGGCAGCGGCCTCGTCCCGCACGCCCTGCTGCGCGACCTGTGCGCGATCTGGGCCGGCGACGACGCCACGTACCGCATCGCCTGGGACCGGATCCGCGCCGAGGTCGTCTGGATCAACATGGAGCTGGGCCGCGGCGACCACCCCCTGGGCGCGGACCTGATCCGCCGTAACGGCAACCGCCACGTCACATTCCAGGTCGTCCCCGGGTACGGACACGGCGACCCGGTCTGGGGCGAACAGGCGGCCGCGGAGGTGTGGCCGCTGCTGACGCCGAGGTGAGGTGTGGCCACTGCTGACGCCGAGGTGAGATGTGGCCGCAGCTCACGCCGAAGTGGGCCGGCTCGGCAGTCGCTCCCATTCGACGGCGAGCCTGCCACAGCGCCGCCAGCCGTCCCCTGAGACGCCCTGCATCCAGCGCCCGTCCTCGAACTCGGGCGGGACCTTGTCCCGCCACGGGTCGATACCGGCCCGCTCCAACTCGTCGAACCAGCGGTCGCGCTGCGAGGCCGGCAGCCGGGCCCCACACCACGGGCAGTATGCGATCGTGCTGCTCGCCCGGCTGCCGTCGTGGATGATCAGGCCGTACTCGGCGAACTTCGCGCTGAAGCCCGCGAGCGCATCAGGGCAGTCGTACGGGTCCGGATGCGCCTGGCACTCGTGCGCGAGATGACGCGTCATGGCCGTGCAGCAGTGCCGCACCGCTCAGTCCCGCGCCCGCGCGAACCGCGCACGCAGCCCCGTGGAGCGTTCGTCCGCCGCGACCGATGTCGTGCCGTCCGTCACCGTCTCGTACACCGCGAGGATGTCCGCGCCGACCGTCGACCAGTCGAAGCGGCGGACGTGGGCGCTGCCCCGTTCGCTGAGCTCGGCGCGGCGGGCGGCGGCGCCGGGGGGCTTCACCGCGGCCGCGGCCAGCGCGTCCGCGTGCTCGTTGGTGTACCGTTCGCCCGCCCCCCCCTGGTCCAGGACCTGTGCGAACGCGTCCAGGTCGGAGGCGAGCACCGGCGCCCCCGCGGACAGGGCCTCGACGAGGATGATGCCGAAGCTCTCGCCTCCGGTGTTGGGCGCGACGTACACATCGACACTGCGAAGCAGCCGCGCCTTGTCCTCGTCGCTGACCATGCCGAGGAACTCGACGCGCGAGCGCATCTCGGCCGGCAGCGAGGCCACGGCCTCCTCCTCGTCGCCACGCCCCGCGACGAGGAGCCGGGTCTCCGGCAGCTCCGCCCGGATCCTGGGCAGCGCCCTCATCCGGACGGGGAGTCCCCTACGGGGCTCGGCGGTCCGGCCGATGAAGCCGATCGTGCCGCCCTGCCACTCCGCCTTGGGCTCGGCCCGCGCGAAGAAGTCCACGTCGACACCGTTGGGGATGACCACCGCGTCGCCGCCGAGGTGCTCGACCAGCGTGCGGCGCGCGTACTCGCTGACCGCGATCCGCGCGCTGATCTTCTCGAGGGCGTGCTGCAGGATCGGATACGCGGCGACCATGGCCCGCGACCGGGCGGTGGACGTATGGAAGGTCGCGACGATCGGCCCCTGCGCGGCCCAGCAGGTGAGCAGCCCGAGCGAGGGCGAGGCCGGCTCGTGGATGTGGATCACGTCGAACGTGCCGTCGTGCAGCCACCTGCGCACCCGGGCGGCCGACAGGAAACCGAAGCTGAGCCGCGCCACCGACCCGTTGTACGGCACAGGAACGGCACGGCCCGCCGACACCACGTAGGGCGGCAGCGGGGTGTCGTCGTCGGCCGGGGCGAGCACCGACACCTCGTGACCGAGCCGGATCAGATGCTCGGCGAGGTCGCGGATATGGAACTGGACGCCGCCCGGCACGTCCCACGAGTACGGGCAGACGATGCCGATCTTCACTGAGTGCCCTTCCCGGGGCGTGGCGCCTTCTCGGGGTCGAGGTCCGAGAGCCACAGCCGCTGCAGCATGTGCCAGTCCTCCGGGTGGTCGGCGATACCCGTGGCGAAGGCGTCGGCCAGGGCCTGCGTCATCGAGGACGTCTTCTCGGCCCGCGTACCTGTCTCGGGGATGTCGATGGGCGCGTGGATACGGCCCTTCATCACGTTCGTGTCGTCATACCAGAGCGTCGCCGGCAGCAGCAGCGCACCCGTCTGCTGCGCGAGCATCGCCGGGCCCGCGGGCATCCGTGCGGTCTCGCCGAAGAACTTCACCTCGACACCGGACGCGGACAGATCGCGGTCGGCGACGAGGCACACCGCACCTCCCGCGCGCAGCCGCCGGGCGAGCGTCCCGAAGGCGGACCCGCCCGTGTGCGGCAGGACCTCCATGCCGAGACTGCTGCGGTAGGCCACGAACCGGTCGTACAGGGACTCCGGCTTGAGCCGCTCCTGCACGGTGGTGAACGGCGTGTTCAGCGCGGTGGTGAGCCAGGCGCCGGCGAGGTCCCAGTTGGCCAGGTGCGGCAGCGCGAAGACCACGCCCCTGTCGGAGGCCAGGGCGTCGGTCAGACGGTGGACGTCCTCGAGTTCCACGCCCTCGCGGACACGCTCCGCTGACCAGGTGGGCAGCCGGAAGGACTCCATCCAGTACCGCATGTACGAGCGCATGCCCGCCTTGGACAGCTGCGCGAGCCGCTCCGGGCTCGCGTCCGGCACGACCCGTGCGTAGTTGGCCTCGAGCCGCTGCACGCCCTTGCCGCGCTTCTTCCACGCGATGTCGGCGATGGTGCGTCCCAGGCGGACCGCGACGGGTTCGGGGAGCTTCTTGACCGTCCCCCAGCCGAGCCCGTACAGCGTGTCCGTCAGCTTCTCCGTCGTCTTGCTCATCAGGCCGTCTCGCTCCCCCGTGCCGCGTTTTCGTTCCCCGTCGCCGTGCTCTCCTGCACGGCCGCGCTCTCCTGTACGGAGGCCTCGGCCGCCGCGGCGTCCGCCTCAGCCGACTCCCGGCGCACCGTCACGACACGCTGGCCGAGCGTGACCAGGCTGCCGACGGCCACGATCCACAGCGCGATCGGCAGCAGGACGTCGATCCCCGGCACGCCGAATGTGTGCAGACCCGCTAGACCGGCCGCGACCAGCGAGATCACCAGACGTTCGGCGCGCTCGATCAGTCCGTTCACCGCGACGGGCAGGCCGATCGATTCGCCACGCGCCTTCGTGTACGAGACGACCTGGCCGCTCGCCAGACAGAAGATGGCGACCGCGCACAGGATGTTGTCGTCGCCCTTGCCCGCGTACCAGAGCGCGAAGCCGCCGAAGATCGCACCGTCGGCGACCCGGTCGAGCGTCGAGTCGAGGAAGGCGCCCCAGCGGCTCGAGATGCCGGCCTGGCGCGCCATGTTCCCGTCCACCAGGTCGGAGAACACGAACAGAGTGATGACGATGGTGCCCCAGAAGAACTCCCCGCGCGGGAAGAACCACAGCGCACCCGCCACCACACCGGCCGTCCCGATCAGGGTGACCGCGTCGGGGCTGACCCCCCTGCGGAGCAGAAACGCGGCGAACGGCGTGAGAACACGCGTGAAGAACGCACGCGCGTACTTGTTCAGCATGGCCTTCGAGCCTCTTCCCAAGGGGGGTGGCGGGCCGCGCGGCCCCTGCGGCCACCGGCTGGCCCATCGTAGTCACGGGGCGGCCCCCTCCACCCGCGGAGCCCCGGTCGCACGCGCACCCGGGCGATCACGTACGACGTATGGACGCAGGAAGACCTGAGTGGAAAGCTCGAAGGCACCGCGGGCGTCGCCGAAGCCGCCGGCCCATTCGAGCCTGATCCAGCACGCGGTTTCCGCGTGTCCGCGCCCTTCCCCTCACCGTGCAAGAAACCCGGGAGGCAAGGCATGGGCGACAAGGCAAATGCACACCCTGGGGCCGCCGGCAGGGCTCTGACGGCCGACCACCCCGCTTCAGTACGGAATGTGGTGCTGGTCGGCCACAGCGGCTGCGGCAAGACGACTCTGGTGGAGGCCCTCGCACTCAGCGCGGGGGCAGTGAACAGGGCGGGCCGTGTGGAGGACGGCGGCACCGTCTCCGACTACGACGAGATCGAGCATCGTCAGCAACGCTCGGTCCAGCTGTCCCTCGTACCCGTCGAATGGGGCGGCATCAAGATCAACCTCCTCGACACTCCCGGATACGCGGATTTCGTCGGGGAACTGCGGGCCGGTCTGCGAGCGGCGGACGCGGCCCTTTTCGTTGTCTCGGCAGCGGAGGGTACGGAAGGCATCTCGGGCGCCACCCGCATGGTGTGGGACGAGTGCGCGGCCGTCGGGATGCCGCGCGCCATTGTGATCACGCACCTGGAGGCCGCTCGGGCCGACTTCGAGCAGATGACCCGGGCCTGCGCCGAGACCTTCGGCGGCGACGACCCCGATGCCGTACTGCCGCTCTATCTGCCGCTGCACGGCGAGGCGGGTGCCGATGGACACGCGCCCGTGCACGGCCTGATCGGGCTGCTCTCGCAGAAGGTCTTCGACTACTCGTCCGGCGAGCGCAAGGAGCGCCCGCCGTCCGGTGACGAATTACCGCTGATCGAGCAGGCGCGTAACCGGCTCATCGAGGGGATCATCGCCGAGAGCGAGGACGAGTCCCTGATGGACCGCTATCTGAGCGGTGAGGAGATCGACTTCAAGACCCTCGTGGGGGATCTGGAGACCGCGGTGGCCCGCGGCATCTTCCACCCGGTGCTCGCCGCCGCGCCCGCGGCCGAGGGCTCCAAACAGGGGCTGGGCACGGTGGAGCTCCTCGAACTGATCACGGGCGGCTTCCCCACCCCCCTGGAACGCCCGGCCCCCGAGGTGACCACTCCGTCCGGCGCGCCGCGCGAGGTGGCCGCGTGCGATCCGGAGGGTCCGCTCGTCGCCGAGGTCGTGAAGACCTCCTCCGACCCGTATGTGGGGCGGATTTCTCTCGTACGGATCTTCTCGGGGACCCTGCGTCCCGACGAGACCGTGCATGTCTCGGGCCACGGCCTGGCCGACCGCGGCCATGAGGACCATGACGTGGACGAGCGGATCGGCGCCCTGTCCTCGCCGTTCGGCAAACAGCAGCGCACCCTCACCAAGGCCATCGCGGGAGACCTGGCCTGTGTGGCGAAGCTGAGCCGGGCCGAGACCGGGGACACGCTGTCCCACAAGGACGAGCCGCTCCTCATGCGGCCGTGGACCATGCCGGACCCGCTGCTGCCGCTGGCCATCCAGGCGCACAGCAAACCGGACGAGGACAAGCTCTCGCAGGGTCTTTCGCGGCTGGTCGCCGAGGATCCGACGATGCGTCTCGAGCAGAATCAGAACACCCACCAGGTCGTCCTGTGGTGCTTGGGCGAGGCCCATGCCGATGTCGCCCTCGAGCGGCTGCGGAACCGGTTCGGTGTACAGGTCGACGTCGTCCCGCACAAGGTGTCGCTGCGCGAGACCTTCGCGGGCAAAGCGGCGGCGCGCGGGCGGCATGTGAAGCAGTCCGGCGGACACGGTCAGTTCGCGATCTGCGAGATCGAGGTGGAGCCGCTGCCGGGGGGCGCGGGCATCGAGTTCGTCGACAAGGTCGTCGGGGGCGCGGTGCCGAGGCAGTTCATCCCGTCCGTCGAGAAGGGCATACGGGCCCAGGCCACGCGAGGCGTCGCGCTGGGGTATCCGCTGGTGGACGTCCGGGTGACGCTGCTCGACGGCAAGGCGCACTCGGTGGACTCCTCCGACGCCGCGTTCCAGACGGCGGGTGCGCTGGCCTTGCGGGAGGCGGCGGCGGGGATGACGATCCATCTCCTCGAACCGGTCAGCGAGGTGCAGATCCTGGTCGCGGACGACTATGTGGGCGCCGTGATGAGCGATCTGTCCGGCCGGCGCGGGCGCGTGGTCGGCACCGAACAGTCGCCGGGCGGGCGCACGCTCGTACGGGCCGAGGTGCCGGAGATCGAGATCGGGCGGTACGCGGTGGATCTGCGCTCGCTCTCGCACGGAACCGGGCGCTTCAGCCGGCGCTATGCGCGCCATGAGCCGATGCCTCCGCAGCAGGCCGCCAAGTTGCGGGAGGAGGCGGAGAGTTCGAGCTGAGGCCGTCTGCCCGGCCAGGTGACAGCCGCCCGCGTCGTTCCCCTCTCGGCGCGGGCGGTCCGTGGAACCTGTGGATAACCGCAGGGCAGGTTTTCCACAGGCCCGGACACCTCTCGTCGCCGCCCGATACATTGTTGATCTGCGCATCCGACCTGTGGACCACTGCCTGATGGCAAGTCAAAAGGTGTGCCGGGCAGGGAAGTCGGGAAGGCCGCAGAAGCAGCGATGCGGCGATGGGGGCGGCAGTGGCGAACAATTTCGGCTCGGGCTTCGATTTCAGGCCCGGTGCCCAGGTGCCTCTTTCGGGCGCCGCGGGCGAGACCGCGGCGACGCATGCCCTGGCCTCGGCCGCGTACCGGGACACCGAAGTCGACGAGCTGCTCAAGGCGAACAGCGAGTGGCACAAGTCCGAGATAACGAAGGGCAAGTTGTCGCTCTTCAAGCCGGACCTGGGCGAGGCCTTCTCACGGGCCGTCCAGGTGCGGATGCTCGGCGGCGCCCGTAAGCCGCTGATCCAGTCCTTCGGCACCGAACCGCAGGCCGTGGTCGAGCACTGCCTGGCGGCCACCCGCATCCGCAAGCAGCGGGACTCCCAACTCACTGTGGTGATGGGTGTGTTCGGCGCGCTGTTCCTGCCGGGGCTGCTGATCTGGCTGCTGATCTTCCAGGCCCGGAAATGGATCAGCGACCAGAAGGACAAGCGCGCCCAGGCGCTGTCCACTGCGGTGCTCGTGGGCGCCGGCGGCCTGCTGCTGCTCTTTCTGATCCGGCTGCCGTTCACGGGGATCGCCGGTCTCTATCTGCGTGCCATGATCGTGGCGCCGGTGATCGGCTGGCTGCTCGCCAAGCAGATATGCGAGCGCACGGCCAGAGACATGCGTCTGCGCTGGGAGAGCCTCCTCGCCGGCGGTGGAATCGGCGCGAAGATCCCGGAGGCGGTGCCCACCAACCCCAACGAGACGGCGGCCGAGCGCCTGCGCCAGGGCTTGGCCCACCTCACCGCCGAGCAGCAGTCCAACTCGGTGTTCTACGCGGGCCCCAAGGGCATCCTCGGCATGGGCACCCGCTGGGGCAGCTGGCAGCTCGCCGAGGAGCTGACACCGCGCGAGCCGGGGGCGGAGATCCACCCCTTCCGCAGCTGGGACGTCATCCGCGCGATCCATGACCAGCTGCGGCTCCTGGAGCGCGGCCCGCTGCACACGGGCGGCTTCCCCACCCCGTCGATACGCCACTGGATCGTCACGCCCGTCGGGGAGAACGCCAAGGAGGTCGCGCGCCCCAAGGGCACCGACGTCGAGGCGTACCAGATCAAGGGCCATGAGATACAGCGGATCTGCAACGAGCAGCAGTTCGGCAGCGGTGACCGCCACTACCTGGGCGTGCAGTTCAGGCTGTGGGACGGCCAGTTGGTGATCACCATGCTGATCACCGTCACCGTGCTGCATCACACCTTGCGGATCGAGGTCACCGGGCATGCGCTGGGTCCGGTGCACGCCCTGTTCACCACCAAGCCGAAGGCCAAGGTCAAGGAAGTCGCGAAGACCGTCAGGTTCTGGGAGACCAAGGAGGTCAAGCAGCCGCTGGTGAGCACCACCGACGTGGTCCGGCTCGCGGCGCGGGCGCCCTTCACCTGGTACCCGCCGATCCTCGACTTCCTCGGCGGCAAGCTGGTGCTGCCCGAGCCCTTCGGCCTGCGGCACGCGTGGGCCGACAAGCCGTGGCGGCACCGTTTCATGGCCGACGACGCCCTGCGCACCGCGACGCCGGTGCTGCGGGTGGTGCATGCCTCCGCGCTCAAGGTGCTCCAGGAGAACGGCGTGGACACCGAGCGCTGGGACAACCGCTCCCTCATCCTCAGCGGACTGGTCCAGGACCCGACGCCGCGCAAGGCGGATGTGTACGACGCGTGATCATGACTGCGGGCCCGGCGCATCACCAACCGGGCCCGCAGGTCACGTCGTTGGGCTCACGCCACTCGGTCCGCCGGCCGAGCCCACGCCATGAAGGCCCCTCGGCCCGCCGGCCAGGCGCGCGCGGTAAAGGCCCCTCAGCCCACGGGCCAGACGCACGCGGTGGAGGTTTTCAGCCCACCGGCCAAACGCACGCTGTAAAAGCTCTCAGCCCACCAGCCAGGCGTCCGCCAGCATCTTGCGCGTATCGGCGAGGAGTTGCGGCAGGATCTTGGTGTGCCCGACCACCGGCATGAAGTTGGTGTCGCCACCCCAGCGCGGCACGATGTGCTGGTGCAGATGGGCCGCGATACCGGCGCCGGCCACGGTCCCCTGGTTCATCCCGATGTTGAACCCGTGCGCGCCCGAAGCGACACGCAGCGCGCTCATCGCCTGCTTCGTGAGCTCGCCGAGTTCGGCGGTCTCGGGGCCGGTCAGCTCGGTGTAGTCCGCGACGTGCCGGTAGGGCACGACCATCAGATGGCCGCCGTTGTACGGGTACAGGTTGAGCACCGCGTACACCTGCTCGCCACGCGCCACGACAAGGCCGTCCTCGTCGGACTTCGCCGGAATCGAGCAGAAGGGACAGCCGTCCTCGGCGCCCGGCCCTGTGGGCTTGTTCTCGCCCTGGATATAGGCCATCCGATGGGGCGTCCACAGGCGCTGGAACGCGTCCTTGGTCCCCACTCCGATCTGCTGCTCCGGCTCACTCGTCATGCTGTGCAGCATATGGCTTCGCCCGTTCGGAGCGTGTCGCCGGGGCCCTCCCGCCGACCGCTCCGGCGAAGCTGGCCCGATGGAAGACGACAGCCCGCAGGAGCGCTGGCGAAGGCGCACCGAGATCCCGCTCGCCATCGGTTCGATGCTGTTCCTCGGCGCCTATGCCACGAAGGTTCTGGTGCCCGGCATGTCCCAGGGATGGCGCGACTTCTTCTTGGCGGTGATCCTCGGCGCCTGGGCGCTGTTCGCCGTGGACTATGCGGTGCGCTGGCGGATGAACGGGAGCGGCCTGAAGTACATCCGCACCCACTGGCTGGAAACCCTGGTCCTGCTGCTGCCTCTGCTGCGGCCGCTGCGCGTCGTACGGCTCTACGAGGCCATCCAGATGCGCCACGGCGAACCGCGGCTGAGCCTGTACGCACGCGTGATGGTCTACGCCGGTCTGTCGGTCCTGCTGCTCGGCTTCGCCGGCGCGCTGGCCGTCTACCACCACGAACGCCTCGCACCCGGCGCGGACATCCGCACCTTCGGCGACGCGGTCTGGTGGACCTGCACCACGCTGTCGACCGTCGGTTACGGCGACATGGCGCCCGTGACGCCGGTCGGCCGTCTCGTCGCCGTCGGCCTGATGGCCTGCGGCCTGGGGCTGCTCGGCGCGGTGACCGGTTCGTTCTCGTCCTGGCTGATCCAGGTCTTCACACTGGAGGACGCGAAGCGCAGGGCCCGCAGCCGCCGCTGACCCCCGCGAACGGCACGAGGCCCCGGGCGGAACACCCAGGGCCTCGTACAGAAAACTCGTACGGAAATTCTCGTACAGAAATGCTCGTACGGAAGAACTCGTACGGGAAAAGCGGCGGATCAGACCTGCACCCGCTCCTCGACCGCCTTCGCGATCTTCGCGATGGCCTCGTCGACCGGAATGCCGTTCTCCTGGGAGCCGTCGCGGTAACGGAAGGACACCGA
Source organism: Streptomyces sp. N35 (assembly GCF_016464295.1). Classification (NCBI taxonomy): domain Bacteria; kingdom Bacillati; phylum Actinomycetota; class Actinomycetes; order Kitasatosporales; family Streptomycetaceae; genus Streptomyces; species Streptomyces sp. N35. Next base: position 63,536 of record NZ_JAEIMH010000042.1, read on the forward strand.
ACCGGCGTTCATGTCCTCGTCGCCCGCGATGACCATGAAGGGCACCTTGGCCTTCTGCTGGTTACGGATCTTCTTCTGCATCCGGTCCGAGGACGAGTCGACCTCGACCCGCAGGCCCTTCTCGCGCGCCTTGGCCGCGAAGTCCTCCAGGTAGGAGACGTGCGCGTCACCGATCGGGATGCCGACGGCCTGCACGGGCGCGAGCCACGCCGGGAACGCACCCGCGTAGTGCTCGAGCAGCACACCGAAGAACCGCTCGATCGAGCCGAACAGCGCGCGGTGGATCATCACCGGCTGCTGGCGCGAACCGTCGCCCGCGGTGTACTCGAGGTTGAAGCGCTTGGGCTGGTTGAAGTCGACCTGGATGGTCGACATCTGCCAGGACCGGCCGATCGCGTCCTTGACCTGCACGGAGATCTTGGGCCCGTAGTACGCGGCACCACCCGGGTCGGCGACCAGCGGCAGGTTCTGCTTCTCGGCCGCGAGCCGCAGCGCCTCGGTGGCCTCCGCCCAGTCCTCGTCGCTACCGATGAACTTGTCGGACTCGTCGCGGGTGGACAGCTCCAGCTCGAACTCGGTCAGACCGTAGTCCCGCAGCAGATCGAGCACGAAGGTCAGAAGCGTGTCCAGCTCCTGCGGCATCTGCTCCTTGGTGCAGTAGATGTGCGAGTCGTCCTGGGTGAAGCCGCGCGAGCGGGTCAGACCGTGTACGACACCGGACTTCTCGTACCGGTAGACGGTGCCGAACTCGAAGAGCCGCAGCGGCAGTTCACGGTACGAGCGGCCCCGGGACTTGAAGATCAGGTTGTGCATCGGGCAGTTCATCGCCTTGAGGCGGTAGTTCTGCTCGTCGAACTCGATGGGCGGGAACATGCCCTCCGCGTAGTGCGGCAGGTGACCCGAGATCTCGAAGAGCTTCTCCTTCGAGATGTGCGGGGTGTTCACGAACTCGTAGCCGGAGGTCTCATGCGCCTTGCGCGAGTAGTCCTCCATGACCTTGCGGATCACACCGCCCTTGGGGTGGAAGACCGCGAGACCGGGGCCGAGCTCCTCCGGGAAGGAGAACAGGTCGAGCTCCGCGCCCAGCTTGCGGTGGTCGCGCTTCTCGGCCTCGACCAGGAAGTCCAGGTACGCCTTCAGCTCGTCCTTGGACGGCCAGGCGGTGCCGTAGATCCGCTGCAGCTGCGGGTTCTTCTCGCTGCCGCGCCAGTACGCGGCGGCCGAGCGCATCAGCTTGAACGCGGGGATGACACGGGTGGTGGGCAGGTGCGGGCCTCGGCAGAGGTCCTTCCAGCACAGGTCACCGGTCTTGGCGTCCAGGTTGTCGTAGATGGTGAGCTCGCCGGCGCCCACCTCGGCGTCCGCGCCGTCGGCGGCCTGCGCGGCATTGCCCTTGAGACCGATGAGCTCCAGCTTGTACGGCTCGTCGGCGAGCTCTACGCGGGCGTCCTCGTCCGTGGTGACGCGGCGCGAGAAGCGCTGCCCCCGCTTCTGGATCTCCTGCATCTTCTTCTCGATGCGCTTGAGGTCCTCGGGGGTGAAGGGCTCCTTGACGTCGAAGTCGTAGTAGAAGCCGTCCTTGATGGGCGGACCGATACCGAGCTTCGCGTCGGGGAACAGCTCCTGCACGGCCTGCGCCATGACGTGCGCGGTGGAGTGGCGCAGGATGTTGAGACCGTCCTCGGACGAGACCTCGACAGCCTCGACCTCGTCACCGTCGGACAGCTCGTACGCGAGGTCCTTGAGCTCGCCCGCGATCCGGGCGGCGACGATGGTGCGCTCGCCGGCGAAGAGTTCCGCGGCCGTAGTGCCCGTAGTCACCACGCGTTCTTCCCGCTCGGAATCGCGTTGGATGATCACACGGACGTCAGACACGGGTCTCTCCTAGGTGAAGGGGTCGCGTCGCCGTACGAATGGCCACGCAGATCGAATCGTACCGAGCCGACCCCACCGATCGCGAAACGGCTACCCGCTCCCCCGCAACCCGCGCTCAGTCCCCGTCCTCGCCGCTGCACGCCTCCTCGAAGAAGTCGAGGTTCTCCTGCAGCGACTTCATCATCCGGTCCCGTACAGCCTCGTCCACCTGCACCGGCACCACATCCGACGCCCCGGTCAGCCGCCGGAACCCGCCCCGGCTCTCGAGCCGCCCGCTGACCCGGATCGGCAGCCCGACCAGATGCGCACTGCCCGCGATCCGGTACGCCTCCTCGTCCAGGCTCAGCCGCACGTGCGGCACGTCCGCCCCCGCGATGACCCGCAGCCGCACCGTGCCCGTGCCCCGCGGTCCGTTGCGCCGCATCCGTACGACGGTCCCGGTGATCCGTACCGGCAGAGCGGGCTCCGCACGCAGGAACCGTGCCCCCGCCTCCCGCAGCACCGGAAGATCACCGGGCGAGAACTCCACCGCCTCGGGCCGCGGCGCACACCCCTCGGGCACCCCGGCCGCCGGCGCCCACGCGAAGGTGACCCGCGCCCCCTCGGTGCCACGCACCAGCGCGACGACCGCCTCGGTGAGCTCCTGGCTGACCCCGGCCTCGATCGCGGTGTCGAAGGCCTCCATCCCGCCGGTGGCCCGCTGGTAGTCGATGGCCTCTCTGGCCGCGTACAGCGCGTGATGCAGCCGTACGACGAGCGCGCGGCCGGTCCCGACGGGCACGAACGCCGTCAGTTCACGGCCGCCGGGCGCGGGTCCGACCAGGAGCTCGCTCAGCGATCCGGCGGCCGGCCGCCGGTGCCGCGCCCCGTAGTACCCGCCGCGTCCCCGCACCCCCACCGCCCCCGCGGGCAGCATCTTCCCCGGGGCGCCCCGCAGTTCCTCCTCGACCGTCCAGGGCGCGGTGCCCGCGGGCCCGGCCGGTACATCGCGCGACCAGCGGACCTCGTCGCTCGGCAGCGCGAGCGCCACGAGCACATCGCGTGCGGACGGAGCGGCGCTGCGCGACAGCGCGAGCAGCGCCTCGTCGAGCAGGTCCTCGCTGTCCGGAAAGGCCCGGCTCTCGGGCACCAGCAGACTCGTACCGGAAGACCCGCCGGGCGGTGTCCACCGTGCATAGCGCCCGACGGCGCCACCGCGCCGCCGCCAGCCGTGCCGGTCGAGCAGCTCACGGAGCACGGCGGGGTCTACCCGCGTAGCGGGGGCCGTTTCGAACCCGTCGACCGGGTGCGGCCGCAGCGGTTCATCGGCCGAACGGTGCTGCGTCACGGCCTGCCTCCCGTCCCGACCCGCGTCATGATTTCGCAGAGCGCCCGGTCGTCGAATATCCGCGTGGTCGGTATGCGTACGGTGGTCCGGCGCCGGCCGGTGATCCGATGGCCGGCGAGGTTGACCCAGTAGCAGCAGTGGCGTAGATCGAGCCGGTCATGGCTCGCTCTCAGCCAGTCCTCCTGGGAGCGCGGCACGAGCATCACCACCAGGATCTTGTGCACCGAGACGGGGGTGCGGGCCAGCTTCGCCAGATGCTCGTTGTCCAGCGTGAACGAGAAGGCGGAGCCCGGGGGGTTGGGCGCGATCTGGTACGTGGCCTTGAGCTGCACCTTGATGGTGACCTCGTCGTCGATCGCGTGCCCCGGCGCGCTGTGGCTGACGTGCCAGTCGATCCCGTTGTCCGGAAAGGGCTGCGACAGCGAGCACCCCGCCGCGGCCGCGACGGCGTGCAGATATCCCACCTGCAGCGTCTCCATACAGGCGGTGGTGGCGAGGGTGCCGCGCAGCGGTGCGGTCCGCTCGGGCAGCAGCCCACTGTTTTCGGGCTGCGCGAGCGCCATGATCGACGAGCCTTCCGGGGTGGGGCCGGCCTCTGACTCCCCCGAGGAAAGCCAGAGTGATCGAAAAGTAAAGATTCTCCCGCGACGGGCGGTCAACTGCCGTTTCCGTCACTTGTGTTGTGACCGGTCGGCATACGCCGCAAACGGTCCGGGCATCACCAGGTCGGGGCAGGGGTAGCGCATCATCTGCCAGGAGTGAACAGGGAGTTGCATCACTATGACGTGCTGGTACGAGGGACCCCTGGCCGCCTTCGACACGGAAACCACCGGCGTGGACGTGGAGAACGACCGCATCGTGTCCGCCGCGATCGTCGTGCAGGACTCGGCGGGCGCCCGGGCGCGGACGATCCGTTGGCTGGTCAACCCGGGTGTACCGGTGCCCGCGGGCGCCACGGAAGTCCACGGTCTGACCGACGACCATCTGCAGCGCAACGGCCGCTGGCCCTCCCCCGTGATGGAGGAGATCGCCCGCGAGCTGGCCGAACTCAACGCCTCGGGACGGCCCTTGGTCGTGATGAACGCGCCGTTCGATCTCACGCTCCTGGACCGCGAGTTACGCCGCCACCGCGCATCCTCGCTCGGCCGCTATCTGGAGAACCACCCGCTGTGCGTGCTCGACCCACGCGTCCTCGACAAGCATCTGGACCGCTACCGCAAGGGCCGTCGCACGCTGACCGATCTGTGCGAGCACTACGAGGTGGAGCTGACGGGCGCGCACGACGCGGCCGCCGACGCCCGGGCCTCCCTGGATGTCATCCGCGCGATAGGCCGGCGCTTCGCGGCCCGTCTCGGGCGCCTCAACCCCGCCGAGCCGCACTCGCTCCCGGCGGTGTGGCACGCGGGCCAGGCCCGGGGCCTGCAGGCCTGGTTCGCCCGCAGCGGCACCATGGAGGTGGTGGACCCGGCCTGGCCGCTCCGCCCGGACATGCCCGCTGCGGCTTGATCCCGTACACGAAAAAACCGGTCCGTCGATGACGGACCGGCCTTCTTCCGGGTGGGCGATACTGGGTTCGAACCAGTGACCTCTTCGGTGTGAACGAAGCGCTCTCCCACTGAGCTAATCGCCCGGGCGCAGGAAGAACTTTACCGCACGTCAGGGGCGCCCCGGACCACCCCGGCACTCAGCGGTTCACTCGTCGATCTTCCACGGCATGGTGAAGCCGAACTTCCACAGGTAGATGCCGAGCAGCACGCCGATGATCACCAGGCCGACGCTCGTCAGGATGATGTTGCGCCGCCGCACCTTCGGGTCGAGCGCGCGCTGCGCCGCCTCCGTGAGCTTGCGCTTCGTCCAGCGCATCACCAGCTGGGCCCAGACGAACTCAGTGGCCCAGATCGCCATGCCACCGAAGATCACGACCCACCCGGGCCCCGGAAGCGGCAGCATGATGATGCCGGCGATCACGACGGCGAGGCCGACGACGAAGACGCCGACCTGCCAGCTCAGGTGCAGCGCCCTGCGTGCCTGGATGAACGCGGGGGCCTTGGACCCGAGCCCCTCCTCGGTCACGGTCGTCCCCAGTACCTCGTGTACCTCGTTTTCGCCGTCCTTCTGCGCCGCTGCGCCGACGGCTTCGTCCTGGCCGTTACTCCCCGTATTCATGCCGCCAAACATTACCGGACAGAAACCGTTCACTGGAATGGCTCTATCGCTCGAACCGGGACTCCGCTGTACGAGCTACCAAAACCGACTCAAATCCCTCAGAGGGGTTTACAACGGCACCGTAGGTGGCATGTCGATTTCGCCGACGTGCGAATCCCCGAGCGCACACTGAGCGAAAGGCCCTGGCGCTTATGAACACCACGGTCAGCTGCGAGCTGCACCTGCGCCTCGTTGTGTCGAGCGAGTCCTCACTGCCTGTACCCGCAGGACTGCGGTATGACACGGCCGATCCCTACGCCGTGCACGCAACCTTCCACACCGGAGCGGAGGAGACCGTCGAGTGGGTCTTCGCCCGCGATCTCCTCGCCGAGGGCCTGCACCGGCCCACCGGCACCGGTGACGTCCGTGTCTGGCCATCCCGCAGCCACGGTCAGGGCGTCGTCTGCATCGCCCTGAGCTCCCCGGAAGGAGAGGCATTGCTCGAGGCCCCGGCGCGGGCCCTGGAGTCGTTCCTGAAGAGGACCGACGCCGCTGTGCCCCCGGGCACCGAACACCGTCACTTCGATCTGGATACGGAGCTCTCGCACATCCTGGCCGAGAGCTGAGCCAGCCTGGGAGCAGCCCGGCGCCGTCCACTCGGGGAGACGGTCCGGGCATCGACAACCGCATACGGGCAGTGAACGGCGTCGTCGCCGCGGGAACCTCCGCGGGGGCGGCGCCGTTGTTTTCTGGCACAAGCACCGCATATCCAGGCACCGCGCATGTCCGGAGCGGGCCTGGGCAGGCGGGCAGGGGTCCGCCGCGGGGACAGCCGCTAGCATCGGCCAGCAATCGGCGGGCAGCGGTCCGGCCTTCATCGCAGGGAGCGAATGTGCTGATCACCCACGACACCCGGTGTGCGCTGGACGCCGTGGTCGATCTTGTGAACACGGCGCCCGACGAAGAGGGCTCCGACGGGGTCGATGGTCTTTCCCTGATCGCCGATCTCGAGGACTTCGTGCGGGATCACGACATCAGCGGCGTGGGTGTGCTCACCGACCGGGATCTTTCGGCGGTGCGGGGGATCCGCGACCGGTTCTGCGAGGTGTTCGCGGCGAAGGACGCGGCCCGGGCGGCGGCGCTGATCAACGAGCTGGTGGCCTCGGCCGGCACCACACCGCAGCTGACCGACCACGACGACTTCGACTGGCATGTGCATTACTTCGCGCCCGGCGCCTCGGTCGCGGACCACCTCGCGGCGGACTGCGGGATGGCCCTGGCGTTCTTCGTGGTCGCGGGTGAGCAGGAGCGCCTCAGGCGCTGCGAGGCGCCGGACTGCCGACGGGCCTTCGTGGACCTGTCCCGTAACCGCTCGCGGCGGTACTGCGACAGCCGTACCTGCGGGAACCGGCTGCATGTGGCCGCCTACCGCGCCCGGCGCAAGGAAGCGGCGGGCTGACCCTCCCGGGCGCCTGCGTCAGAGCGGGAACAGACCGGCCCTCCCGGACAACCGCGTCAGAGCAGGAACAGGTCGTGCATGGCAGCGGCAAGGAGCAGGCAGCCGATCACGCCCAGGAAGATCATCAGCGGTGGCTGGGAGAGAGCGAAGAGACAGCCGCGCTGTTCGGAGGCGGGAGCGGGAACTGTCGGCGGATTCGTGGGGGGCGCGGAGGCCTCGCCCTGGGTGGTGTTCATCTCGGGGCGATGATGACGCACCCGATGGGCCCCGTGGGCCTCAACACACCCTTTCGTGTGGGGAGTTCGCCGATTCGCGTATACCTGTGCGGACACCCGTGACCGCCGGGTGCGGGGGTGTACGGCCGGACGCGCGCCCCTGTCAGATGCCGTGCTTCTTGAGGATCGCCTCGATGTCGCTGAAGTCCTCGGCCTGCTCGGTCGACTTCGGGCGGGTCACCGGCTGGGCGCCGGTGCGCCCCGCGCCGAGCGAAGGGGCCGAGGCCTTGGGCTCGACCGCCGCCTCGCGACCGCTCGCCTTCGCGGCCTTGCGCTCCTTGCGCCCGCCCACGCCCGTACGCCGTTCGACGGCGCGGCTGGTCATGAACAGGACCCAGGACAGCCCCAGAATTCCGACGCCGACCCAGGTGGACGGCTTGAAGACCAGGTCGGAGACCCACTCGACCACGCCGGTCATCACGAGCCCGACCGGAACGAGCGAGTAGGCGGCGATCCTGGTCGCGGCCAGGAATCGCTTGCGGTACGCGGTGATCGCGGCGATGCCCAGGCCTGCCGCGGACACGGCGGAACAGATGGTCTCGGCAAGCATCCGGCCCTCCAGCGATGGGTGCGGTCGTCGGCGGATATCCGCGCGGCGGTCCCCTCCATCGTGCACCGTTCCCGGGCTCCGGGGCCACGATCCGGAGCCACCTCAGGGAGAACTCGGGGTTCATCTCCTCCGCAGGTCCGGGTTGGGCCGGCGCGGCCGCCCCTGGGAGACTGGCCCCATGAACGACTCCGCCCCCGCAAGCCCCGCCCGTCCCGTGCTCGACGTCTGGTGCGAGCTCCAGTGCTCCGACTGCGGCACCGCCCTCGATGATCTGCGCGCCCTGCGCGAGCGGTACGGCGACCGGCTCGAGCTGCGTCTGCGCCACTTCCCGCTGGACAAGCACAAGCACGCCTACGCCGCCGCCCAGGCCGCCGAGGAAGCCCTCGACCAGGGGCAGGGCTGGCCGTTCGTGGAGGCGGTCCTCGCCCGGGTCGCGGAGTTCGACTCGGCCGGCGAACAGGTTCTGTTCGACGTGGCGCGCGAACTGGGCCTGGACGCCGAGGAGTTGGACACGGCGCTGATCGACGGCCGGCACACCCTGATCGTGGACGCGGACCAGGCCGAGGGCAAGGCGATCGGTGTGACCGGCACGCCCACGTACGTCATCGACGGCGAGCGCCTCGACGGCGGACAGAGCCAGGAGGGTCTGCGCGAGCGCATCGAGACGATCGCGGACCGGCTCCTGGCCGCCTAGGGCGCTCAGAGCGGCTTGTACACACTGTGTGAGACCGGCCGGTAGTCGAGGGATTCGTAGAGCCGGCGGGCCGGTGTGTTGTCCGAGAAGACGTTCAGCGCGATGCGCTCGGCGCCCGCTTCGCGGGCCTCGCGCTCCGCGAGGAGCATCAGGGTGCGGCCGTGGCCCCGGCCGCGGTACGCCTCCTCGACCTGCACCCAGTACACGTAGCGGCCCTCCTCCTGGCCGGCGACCCAGATGATGCCCGCCACGTCGTCGCCGTCCAGGAGGCAGGTGAACCACATGTCCGGCGTACCGAGGCCGTCGGGCAGCAGGCGGGCATGGTCGCTCTCGGACTTGGCGTAGGCCTGCTCCTCGGGTACGCCGCGGTCCATCCACGTCCTGGCGTACTTGATCTTGGTGTCGGAGAGCCAGACCGGGTACTCGTCCTCGGCCATCGGACGTGCGCGGTATCCCTCCGGCAGCGCGGGCGCGGGGCCGGTGAGGTCCTTCGCCATCCCGCGGTTGCGCTCGACGTAGCCGAGGGCACCGGCCAGGCGCAGGGCCGTCCCCGCGTCCGCCGGTATCTGCGCCTCCACCCGTGTGCAGCGCCAGCCGCGCAGCACCTCTTCGGCCGCGAGGGCGGCCACCGTGCCGCGGCCGCGCCGCCGGTCCGGCTCGTCGATGTGCAGCGAGCGGATCTGGCCCACGGTCGGGCCGTACGCGGGGTGGGTGGCGAGCTCGATGGCGCCGACGGGCCTGCTGTTCACGCAGACCTGGAACGGGCGGGAGCGGGCGCCGTCGGCGCTGCGGTGGAGCGGCGCGGTGGGCCGCAGGGTCGTGGTCATCACAGGAGTTCTACCCAGGGCCGGGGCGCTGCGTCATCCCCCGGCCGGTCTTCGGCCGACGGCTCACGGATCCAGGTCGTCCGCGGCGCGCTCGTCGAAGACGCGCATCGCCTTGGCCGTGACCGGTCCCGGCACCAGCTCACGGTCGTCGACGCGGTGGACGGCCTGGATGTCGCGCAGGGTCGAGGTCAGGAAGATCTCGTCGGCCTCGGCCAGGACCTCGAAGGGCAGGTCGGTCTCCTGGGCGCCGGTCCACTCGACCGCGAGGGCCCGGGTGATGCCCGCGAGACAGCCGGAAGCGACGGGCGGGGTGTGGATCTCGCCGCCGAGCACGACGAAGACGTTGGAGCCCGTGCCCTCGCAGAGCCGGTCCACGGTGTTCGCGAACAGCGCCTCACTGGCGCCCCGTTCATGGGCGCGGGCCAGGGCGACGACGTTCTCCCCGTACGACGTGGTCTTCAGGCCCGTGAGCGCGCCCCGCTCGTTACGGGTCCACGGCACCGTGATCACAGCGGTGCTGTCCGGCCTGCGGGAGGTCTCGCCGAGGGCGGCCACGAGGGTCTGGCCGACGTCGCCGCGGTCGGATCCGAGCGGGGAGATTCCGCCGGTGTACGTGATGCGCAGCCGGCCGAGCGCCACCGGGTTGGCCTCGATCACCGCGGCGCACGCGCGGCGCACCTCGTCGAGGTCGGGCTCGGGCAGGCCGAGACCGCGGGCGGAGCGGGCGAGCCGGTCGAGGTGGCGGGTGAGCGCGAAGGCCTTCCCCTCGACCGTCTTCACGGTCTCGAAGACCCCGTCGCCGACGGTCAGTCCGTGGTCGAGGACGGAGACCCGTGCCTCGTCGTGTTCCCGCAGTGCGCCGTCGAGCCAGATCTTCACGCGTGGTTCCCTCCGCTTGCGCCGTACGTTCCCGATGCTACGGCCAGCAGGCGCGACGCCTTCAGCTCGGTCTCCTGCCACTCACGCTCGGGGTCGGAACCCCAGGTGATGCCCGCACCGGTGCCGAAGCGCAGCACGCCCTCGGCGCGGTCGATCCAGAACGTGCGGATACCGACGGCCAGTTCGCCTGCCCCCCGGTCCGCGTCCACCCAGCCGATCCCGCCGCAGTACGGGCCGCGGGGCGCCGTCTCCAGGTCCTCGATGATCCGCAGCGCACTCGACTTGGGCGCCCCGGTGACCGATCCCGGCGGGAAGGTCGCGGCGAACAGCTCGGGCCACCCGGCTCCCTCGGCCAGGTCCCCGCGCACGGTCGACACGAGATGGACGAGCCCCGGATGCTTCTCGACCACGCACAGCTCGGGGACGGTCACCGTGCCGGTCGCGCACACCCGGCCGAGGTCGTTGCGTACGAGATCGACGATCATGACGTTCTCGGCGTGGTCCTTGTCCAGGAGGTCCGCCTCGGTGCGCCCCGTGCCCTTGATCGGCCCGGACTCGACGATCCGCCCGGCACGGCGCAGGAAGAGCTCCGGGGAGGCCGTGGCGATCTCCACGCCATGTTGCGGAAGCCGGATCGTGCCCGCGTACGGAGCCGGGTTGCCATGCGCGAGCTCGGCCGTGAGCGCGTCCACGTCGGCGTCGGCGCCGACGGGAGCGCTCAGGACGCGACAGAGGTTGGCCTGGTAGACCTCGCCGGCCGCGATGTGCTCGCGGATGCGCCGTACACCCGCGGTGTAGGCCGCGCGGTCCAGGGAAGACGTCCAGGCGTCCGCCGATGGCCCTTGCCAGCGCCCCGTACGTACCGGGGGCGCCTCGCGTACGTCGCCGAAGCGGGCGCAGACGAGACGGCCCTCGAAGTCGGCCGAGACGGCCCAGAAGCCGGTGGAGTCGAGGGCTGCGGGATCACTGGTGACATCGCGCAGATCGGTGGCGATGAGGCCGCCGAGGCGCGCCATGGGAGCGGGGTCATGCACGGCTGCGAGTCTATGACCGGCTCTCCGGGCTCGCCCCGGGGCCGCCGCGAGCCGGTGGCAGGGCAGCACGCTGCGTAAACGAGTTTTTGTACTGGCCCTGGAATCCGCTACAGTTCAACACGTCGCCGGGACGCGAAAGCCCCCGGGGAGCAGGCGAACGTAGCTCAGTTGGTAGAGCGCAACCTTGCCAAGGTTGAGGTCGCGAGTTCGAACCTCGTCGTTCGCTCGGAAGAGCAGGGGGATCCTTCCCGAACCCCCACACTCCTGGTGGAGTGGCCGAGAGGCGAGGCAACGGCCTGCAAAGCCGTCTACACGGGTTCAAATCCCGTCTCCACCTCCAAGCGCGATTAGCTCAGCGGGAGAGCGCTTCCCTGACACGGAAGAGGTCACTGGTTCAATCCCAGTATCGCGC
>NZ_JAEIMH010000043.1:0-16764 GCF_016464295.1 Streptomyces sp. N35
ACCCCCAGCTACCCCGCCCTCAGACCCACACCCCAACCACCCGGCACAGCCCGTGCCCCAGCCACCCCGCCCTCCAGACCCACACCCCAGCCACCCCGCACAGCCCGCACCCCCACCCAGCCCGCACAGCCCGCGCCCACCCCCACCACCCCCTCTGCCACCATGGAGGCCCAGGTCGTAGTCATCTCGTGGCCGGAAAGCGGCTCCATGGTGGGCGTGCAGCCGGTATCACTTAGGGCAGCGGTGCGGTGGGTCGACCACCATCGCGCCCGGACCGCCGGCTACCGAGCGGCGAACGACCACCAGCTCCCGGTGCCCCGGAGGACCAGATGACCGTGACTTTGGCGGATGTGGCGGCCCGCGCCCAGGTCTCCCCCGCGACCGTCTCCCGTGTCCTGAACGGGAATTACCCGGTCGCCGCGACCACCCGCGAGCGCGTTCTGCGCGCCGTGGACGAGCTGGACTATGTGCTCAACGGACCCGCGAGCGCCCTCGCCGCCGCCACCTCCGACCTCGTCGGAATCCTGGTGAACGACATCGCCGACCCGTTCTTCGGCATCATGGCCGGCGCCGTGCAGTCCGAGATCGGCGGACCCGGCGGACGGGCCGGCGGCGAGCGGCTCGCGGTGGTCTGCAACACGGGCGGCTCCTCCGAGCGCGAGCTCACGTACCTCACCCTGCTCCAGCGCCAGCGCGCCGCCGCCGTGGTGATCACGGGCGGCGCGGTCGAGAACCCCGTGCACGCCGAGGCGATGGCCGGAAAGCTGCGCCGGCTCGGCGAGGCCGGCACCCGGATCGTGCTGTGCGGCCGCCCGCCAGTGGAGGACACCGGCGCGATCGCCCTCGCCTTCGACAACCGGGGCGGCGGCCGGCGGCTCACCGAGCATCTGCTCGACCTCGGCCATCGCCGTATCGGCTACATCGCGGGACCCGAGGAGCGCACCACCACTCGGCACCGCCTCGAAGGCCACCGTGACGCGCTGAAGGGGGCGGGCGTCGACGAGTGCGCGACGGTGCACGGCCCCTATGACCGGCGGTCCGGTTACGAGGCCACGCGGGAACTCCTGCGCCAGGACCCGGACTTGACCGCGATCGTCGCCGCGAACGACACCGTCGCGCTCGGCGCCTGCGCCGCTCTGCGCGAGGCCGGGCTACGCATCCCCGAGGACGTCTCGGTGGCGGGCTTCGACGATCTGCCCTTCAGCGTGGACGTCGTCCCCGCGCTCACCACGGTCCGGCTCCCGCTGTACGAGGCGGGGGCCCGGGCCGGCCGTATCGCGATGGGCCGTGAGGCGGAGCCGCCGGGGAAGATGTCCGTGATCGCGGGCGAGTTGATGGTTCGGGGGTCGACCGCACGGCCGCGGAAGTGAGGAAAGGGAGGCCCGGCCACCGCGCCTGGCAGGAGGGCCGCCGCACCTCGCAGAAGGGCCACCGCGCCTCGCAGGACGGCAACCGCGCCCCACACAAGGGCCACCGCACCTCGCAGGACAGCAACCGCGCCCCGCACAAGCGCCACCGCACCTCACACGAGGGCCGCCGCACCTCACAGAAGAGCTGCCCGCCCGGCCGGGAGCAGCGGAGAGGTCATCGGCGCAAGATCGGATACATCACGGGCCAGTTGAACCATGCCCCGAGGTACGCACCGCATCCGCCGGGACCTCGAAGACGATCACCAGTCCGTCGCGCTCATTGCCCTGTTCACCGACCCGTGTGAAGCCGAAGCCGGTGAGGGTGGCCAGGGAGGCCGCGTTGTCGGACCTGACTCTGGCCCGTACGGTCCGGACGGCGGGTTCGGCGGCTGCCCGCCTCAACAGCGCCCTCAGGATGGCGCGGGCGTATCCCCGGCGGCGGTGCTCGGGCACGACGGTGTAGCCGACCTCGACCATCCCCGAGTCGTCCGGCGGTCCATGAAACCCGGCGTCGCCGACCACGGCCCCGTCCGGTTCGGACACCACCGCGCGCACGGTCCAGGGCGCGGCAGACGGGTCCGTATCGAGTTGGCCGGCGCGATGGCGGAAGATCGCTCGGGCCCGGTCCCCGACGAAGTGCGCGTCGAGCGCGACCCCGGCCTCGGCGCTGCCGCCGGCGAGGTCGCCGTCGGCGAGCGCACGCAGCGCCTTCGCGCTGAGCTCGACGAAGCGGATGGGCCGGGGGTCAGTGAAGGGTTCGTCGTTCATCACGGTGATGTTCGTCCGGCGCCCGGCCACTGTCCACTGGATTGCACACCGGCCGCCGTCCACCGCATTGCACACCGGCCACTGTCCACCGGATTGCACACCGGCCGCCGTTCACCCGATCGCACACCGGCCGCCGTCCACCGGATCGCACCAGCGCCGGCAGCCCAGGCCCGGCACACCGGTTCCGCACGCCCTACCCGAGCGCTACCTTTGACTGAGTCAAAGGTATTCCTCGACGTACCGAGGTGCGCCATGCCCCAGCAGTTCATCCACGAGATCCGGGCCTTCAACCGCTTCTATACGAACCTGATCGGCGCGCTCGACTACAGCCGTCATCTGTATCTGCCGTACACGCTGACCGAGTCCCGCGTCCTGTACGAGCTGGCCCACCGCGAGGAGCCCGAAGCGGCGGACCTGCGGGCCGAACTCGGCATCGACGCCGGGTACTTGAGCCGGCTGCTCGCCAAGTTCGAGAAGGACGGCCTCGTCGAGCGCGCGCCCTCGCCGCGCGATCCGCGCCGCCAGCGGATCACGCTCACTCCGCGAGGCCGGGAGGCGTCGGAGCTGCAGGAGGAACGGTCGCGCGAGGCGGTCGGCGTGCTGCTCAGCAAGGTGCCGGCCGCCGAACGGCCGCGCCTGACCGAGGCCATGCGCACGGTGCGGACCGTTCTGTCCGACGCACGGCCCACCAAGGCCGCCCAGGTCCGGCTGCGCGAGCCCGGTCCCGGCGACCTCGGCTGGATGGTGATGCGCAATGCGGCCCTGTACGCGGCCGAGTACGGCTGGAACGCGGATTACGAGGGGCTCGTGGCGCGCATCGTGGCCGACTTCGCCGAGGATCACGATCCCCATCTGGAGCGGGTGTGGATCGCGGATCTCGACGGGATCCCGGTCGGCTCGGTGATGTGCGTACGGGATGACGCTCCCGGTACGGCGCGGTTGCGGCTGCTCCTGGTTGAACCCGACGCGCGGGGGCACGGGATCGGGGACCGGCTGGTCGCGGCGACGATCGGCTTCGCGCGGGAGCAGGGGTACCGGGAGCTGGTGCTGTGGACCAACGATGTGCTGGAGGCGGCGCGGCGTATCTATCTGCGGCACGGGTTCGTGCTCACCGCGGAGAAGCCGCACCGGTCGTTCGGGCGGGATCTGGTGGGGCAGGACTGGCGCTTGTCGCTCCACGCGCCCCCGGCTTGACCGACCCCCGACCCGACCGCGCCCCCGGCTCGACCGACCCCCACCCCGGCTCGACCCGACCGCCACACCCCACCCGCACCGCGCACGCCGACCACCGCACCGCACACGCCAACCGCCGCACCGCACACGCCGACCGACTCCCACCCCATCCCACCGCACCCCACCCCACCGCCCACTCCGACCAACCCCCACCGCCAGGAGCGCACCCCATGAAGTTCGCCTTCTCCACCCTCGGCATCCCGGCCCTCCCGGTCCACGACACCCTCTGGCTGGCCGCCACCCACGGCTACCAGGGCATCGAGCTCCGTGTGCACCCCGAGGAGCCCGTGCACACCGGGCTCGGGATCACCGAACGGGCCGATGTCGTGGCCGAGTTCAAGGACGCCGGGATCGAGGTCCTCGGGCTCGCCGGCTACGCCCGCGTGGCCGAGCCCGGTGACGACACCGCCGTACTCGCCGAGATCCGCGCCCTGCTCGAACTCGCCCGCGACCTCGGCGCCCCGTTCATCCGGGTCTTCCCCGGCGGCGGTACGGAGCAGAGCGCCGACGAGGCGGACGCGACCGCCGCACGACGGCTCGGCGCCGCCGCGGAGACAGCCGCCGATCTCGGCGTACGCATCCTCCTGGAGACCCATGACTCGCACCGCGAGGCCACGGCGGTGAGCCGGGTGCTCGGCGCCGTCGGGCACCGCAACGCCGGCGCGCTCTGGGATGTGATGCACACCTGGCTCGGCGGGGAGCAGCCCAGTACGTCGTTCGGCGCGCTCTCCCCGTATCTCGGCTACGTCCAGGTGAAGGACATCGCCTCCGCCGAAGACACCACTCCACTCGCTCTCGGCGCGGGAGTGCTGCCTCTCACCGAGTGCGTGGAGGTCCTCAGCCGAGAGGGGTGGGACGGCTGGCTGTGCTGGGAGTACGAGAAGCGGTGGTATCCGCACGCGGCGGAGCTGCCGACCCTGCTCACCGCGGGCCGCGAGCACCTGTGCCGGCTCCTCAACGACGCGGCCTGACGCCCGTACGACCGAGCCTGACGCCCGTACGGCCGGACCTGACGCCCGTACGGCCAAGCCCGAACTCCCCGTAAAGGACCACGAAAAGCGACGAAGAGCCCGGGAAAGAGCCCCAGGAAGAGGGGCCGTCACCGGCGCATACGGAGGGGGGCGCGCCGGTGACGGCATGCTGCCGGCCGCGTGCGTTGGAGAGGGTGGTCAGCGTTCGCAGCCAGCAGCGAGGCCGACAGCGCACCGCGGTGACTCTCCGGCAGCTGAGGATGGGACGGACCCACGCCCCAACGGGTTCCGCCCGCGAGGTCCACCATCTTGACCGGCAGAAATTTTCCGACTATCCGTGATCCCTGGAAGTTTCCTTCAGCCAGGACATGCCACACGGCATGCCAGGGGATCCGGGACCCGACTCCCGGAGATCCACGGACAGTTGGGAGTGCTCGTGCAGCAACGCCCGCGCCTCGTGCAGCAACGCCCGCTCCGTACCTCCAGACGCACGCTGCTGACCGCCACGGCCACCGCCGCCGCGGCAGCCGCACTCGGCGCCACCCCCGCACACGCTCAGCCCGCTCACAGCAAGGACCGTGAACTGCGCCGGATCATCGGCCGGATGTCCCTGGAGGAGAAGGTCGGCCAGGTCTTCGTCTCCCGGGTCTACGGAGAGACCGCCACCGACCCCGCCCAGGCCGATATCGACCTCAACCTCGCGCAGCTCGGCGTCCGTGACGCCGCCGAGCTGATAGCGAAGTACCACGTCGGCGGGATCATCTACTTCGGCTGGGCGCACAACGTGCGGGAGCCGCACCAGATAGCCGGCCTGTCCAACGGGATCCAGAAGGCCGCGCTCCGACAGGACTCCCCCATCCCCCTGTTGATCTCCACCGACCAGGAGCACGGCATCGTCTGCCGCGTGGGCAAGCCCGCCACCCTGATGCCCGGTGCGATGGCGCTCGGCGCGAACGGTTCGCGCTCCGACGCCCGCCGCGCCGCCCGGATCGCGGGGCGCGAGCTCGCCGCGCTCGGCATCCGCCAGAACTACGCCCCGGTCGCCGACGTCAACGTCAACCCCGGCAACATCGTCATAGGCGTACGGTCCTTCGGCGCCGACCCCGAGGCGGTCGCCCGTATGGTGGCCGCGCAGGTCGACGGGTATCAGAGCGCCGATATCGCGGCCACCTCGAAGCACTTCCCCGGGCACGGTGACACCGAGGACGACAGCCACTACTCGCTGCCGTACATCCACCACACCCGCGAGGAGTTCGAGCGGCTCGACCTGCCCCCGTTCAAGGCGGCGATACGGGCCGGCATCGACTCGATCATGACCGCCCATATCGTGGTCCCCGCCCTCGACCCCGCCGAGGACCCCGCCACCCTCTCCCGCCCGATCATGACCGGCGTCCTGCGCGAACAGCTCGGCTACGACGGTGTGGTGGTCACCGACTCCCTCGGCATGGAGGGCGTGCGCACCAAGTACGGGGACGACCGCGTCCCGGTGCTCGCCCTCAAGGCCGGCGTCGACCAGCTGCTCAACCCGCCTTCGCTGGAAGTCGCCTGGAACGCGGTGCTCGCCGCCGTACGCAGCGGCGAGCTGACCGAGGAACGGCTCGACGAGTCGATCCTGCGGGTCCTGCGCCTCAAGGCGAAGCTGGGCCTGTTCCGCGACCCGTACACCACGGATCGCGACGTGGACCGGACCGTCGGCATCCCCGAGCATCTGCGCGCGGCCGAGCAGATCGCCGACGAGACCACCACGCTGCTCGTCAACACCGGCAAGCTGCTGCCGCTGTCCAGGAGCAGCACCCCGAACGTCCTTGTCCTGGGCGTCGATCCGGCCTCACCGTCCGGTACGACGGGGCCGCCGACCACCGTGTTCACCAAGGCCCTCACCGAGCTCGGCTTCACGGCGAGCACCCTGCCGACCGGGACCGCGCCCACGGCCGCGAAGATCGACGAGGCGGTGGCGGCCGTCGCGGGCAAGGACGTGGCCGTCGTGCTCACCTCGAACGTCTCGGCCACCAGCACCCAGCGCACCCTGGTCAGCCGGCTCGCGGCGACCGGCGTCCCGGTGGTGACGGTCTCCGTGAACCGTCCGTACGACGTCGCGCGGCTGCCCGAGCCGAAGGCCGTACTCGCCGCGTACTCCTGGACCGACACCGAACTGCGGGCCGCGGCCCGGGTGATCGCGGGGAAGGCGGATCCGGTGGGCCGGCTGCCCGTACCCGTCCAGCGCGCCGACGATCCGGCCACCACGCTGTATCCGATCGGTTACGGACTGTCGTACTAGCCGGAGACCGGGTGTGCGGCGTACCCGGCGTACGCCGCCCACCCGGCGTGCCACCCCCAACTGACGCAAAGCACCCTGCACACCTGGCGTGCGCCCCGCCCGAGGCCGCACGCTGGGAGGACGTCTCGGGGGGTTCAGCATGCGCAGAGCACGATTCGCGCGGGTGATGTGTGCGCCGTTACTGGTGGGGGTTCTGGCTCTGGTGGGGTGCCAGAAGTCGCCCGGCGCGAGCGGCAGTCTGAACGACACATCCGCGTCCAAGTCTCCGTCCGGCTACGGCCTGGTCTTCCTCGGTGTCGACGAGTGCGCCTCACGCGGCAAGGGCTCCGCCGAGGTGCCGTGCACCAGCGAGAAGGCACAGGCGAGAGTGATCGCGCGCTATGACGGCAAGCAGTCGGAGGGCCCGGCCTGCCCGGGGCCCACGGACTTCGTGCTGCACATCAGCGAGTCGTCCACCTACGACGAGGACGGCGACGGATCCGTGCCCAAGGGCTATGCGTGCATGCGCAATCTGGAGTCACCGCATCCGGGCGACCCGGGCGGAGGCGGCGGCCCGCGCACCATCGTCGGCGACTGCGTCTACACGGCCGGCAAGGGCGAGGTCCGCGAGACGGCGTGCGACGGGTCGGGCGAGAACGAGCCGGAGTTCAAAGTGCGTTCGGCGGTCCGCGGCCGCGACAACTGCCCGGGGAGCACCGAGCTGTACGTCCAGCTGGGCGGGAGCAAACCGGTCGGCTGCGCGGTGCCTGCGTAGGCGGCGACCCGGCACAGAGAGCCCGGCGCAGAGCCCGGCACAGAGAGCCGGACACAGAGAGCCGGACACAGAGCCGGGCCGGTGCGGGGCACCAAGCGCCCCACCCGCCCCGCACCCGGCGCTACGGCCCCCGCGCGCCCGGCCCCGGCCGCCCGGCCAGGCGGGCGTCGTACGCGGTGAGCGCCTTCGCCGTGCCCGGATCGGCCTTCACCGAAGCCGGCGCGACATTGGCCCACTCCAGGATGCGCGCGATGGCCAGCGCCTCGTCCTCGGCGTCCAGACCCGCGACGTTCGCCCCGTGGTTGGCCCCCGGCGCGGTGAACACATAGCTGTCGTGCGTGCCCTTGCCCGGGCGGAAGCGCTCGGCTCCCCACGGGTCGTTCTCGCCGTAGACGTACATCATGCGCGTGGCGTTCTTGCGCACCCAGCTGTCCACGTCCCGCATGACCCACGGCTTGAACTTCATCTCGATGTCCCGCGGCACGAAGTTCCGCGGCGGCTGGTAGCCGTACCGCGAAAGGCCGTTGAGATGCGGCTGCTCGATGTCCGGGGAGCCCAGCTCGGTGCCCGCCTGGTAGTAGTACGGCGTGTACGGCGCGAGCCCCTGGTCGGTGTAGAAGGAGAAGCCGGAGATCGCGTCGACCGTGTTCCAGATCTCCTCGTCGCTCGCGGACTCGGCGACCGGGATCGAGGCGCAGTCGGAGAGCAGGCTGTACTGCCAGAACGCCCAGGTGAAGTCGAGGACGACGGCCTCGTACGCCTTGTCGAGGGAGCCGACGGTCTTGAAGGTGTAGTCGTTGTCCTTCGCGTACGCGGCGTACTTCGCCTCCAGCGGACCGCGCCTGATGAGCGCCTCGCGCTGGATGTTGTTCAGCTTGTCGCGGCACTCCTGGGTGCCGACCTTCGACAGGAAGCGGTCGTACGCGGAGTCCTCGTGGTTGACGACGTCGTTGGGCGCCACATAGGCGACGACACCGTCCATGTCCTTGGGGTAGAAGCGTTCGTAGTACGTGGCGGTCATGCCGCCCTTGGAGCCGCCGGTCGACAGCCAGCGCCCCGGGTAGAGACCGTCGAGCGCCTGGAAGATGCGGTGCTGGTCGCTGGCGGCCTGCCAGATGTCCAGCTTGGACCAGTCGGCGGGCTGCGGACGGGACGGCGTGAAGAAGCGGTACTCCATGGAGACCTGGTTGCCGTCGATGATCCGCGTCGGCTCGCTGCGGCCGGGGTTGGTGGAGACCCCGTAGCCGGAGGTGTGGAAGACGGTCGGACGCGCGGTGTCCTTGTGCAGCAGGGTCAGCCGCTGCTTGAAGGTGCCCTTGGACGGGTCGCGGTGGTCCACGGGCTGGGTGTAGTTGAGAACGAAGTAGCGGTAGCCCGCGTAGGGCTTCTCCTCGATCAGGCTCATGCCCTTGATCGCGAGCAGACGTTCCAGGATGTCGGTCGTCTGCGGCTTGCCGGCAGCGGTCGCCGTGGCCGTGCCCGCCGCCATGGTGCCTATCAGCACCACGAGCGTGAGCAGCCATCTGAGCGCCTTACGCATGCAGGTACCCTCCCCTGTGGTCACAGATAGCACCGGAACCTAGTGCAGCAACTTTCCGTGCACCAGGGGGAGTTCACCGCTCATCATGGTGGTTTACGGAGATCGCGGCGGGAACGGGGGCGATCACCGGGCTCACCGGCGGGGGTACTTGAACCAGCCGTCGCTGAACTTGCCGCCGCCCACCGAGCCCCTGATCCAGACCTTGCGGGTGCCGATGTGGGTGCGTACGGGTCCTGCGTACTGCTTGTACCGGCCGGACTTCGCCACGGGCCGGCTGCCGCGCGCCTGGATGCTGACACTCATGGTGCGGGTGGTGCCGGGGTTCTTGGCGTACGTCATGGCGCACAGGAAGTTGCCGTCGCGGAAGACGTGGATGGATCCGGTCGAGAACCTCAGGGTGTCGACCTTGTGCCCCGCGCAGCGGGACGCGGCGTGGGCGTCGCCGGAGAACGGTCCGACCAGCGTGAGCAGCACGGCGACGGCGAGCAGCACGAGTCCGGCGCGCGCCTTGCGTATCGCCCCGTCCGCCACGTGCATCCCTCCCACCCCTGCACCGTACGCAGGTACGGACGCCGGTGGGGCACCGGGTGGTTCCGGGACTGGCCGAAAGCGTCTCCTTCCATGAGGACTTTGACGTGTTCGGGGCACTCTTGTGACTGACGCGAAAGGCAGAGCCATGACCCACACGCGTACTCCTTCAACTCCTTCACGTACGTCCTCACGTCCCGCTTCGGGCAGGTCCGGCCGCGCTCTGATCGTGGCCCTCACGCTCGCCGGGCTCGTCGCGGTGCCGGCGTCGGTCTCCGCGATGGACTACGCGCCGGCGGGGGCCGCACCCAAGGCGGCCGCCGATGCCCCGGAGACGGGCGCCGAAGCGCCGAAGGCCCAGGAACCGCCGCCCGCTCCGGTGTTGAGCGGCGATCCGGAGACCCCGTACACGCGCGTCGCGCACTTCTACGCGGCGTATGTCGACGTGGCGAGCGACCCGGGATCCGATGCGGCCGCCACCGCTCTGCGCGCCTTCTATCTCACCCCCGCCGCCCGGAAGCGCCTTGCCGACTGGGAGCGGCGCAACGAGGCGGACGGGGTGCTGCGCGCCCAGAACTCCCCCACCGCCTGGCGGGTGACCCCCGAGGGCAGCGGGATGGGCACCACCTGGTCGACGGTCCGGCTGACCTGGGGTGAGGGCGAGGACCGCACGTACACCTATCTGAAGGTGACCACCGAGCTGGAGAGCGGGAAGATCTCCGACATCAGCGAGAAGTACTGACGGCCGCTGCCGGATCAGCGGGAGGTGCTGACCGCCGCTTCCGGTTCGCCGATGAAGGTGCGCCACAGCCGTGCGTACAGGCCGTCCCGCGCGAGCAGTTCGTCGTGCGTGCCGTCCTCGGCGACCCGGCCGTGGTCCATCACGATCACCCGGTCCGCGCGGGCCGCCGTGGTCAGACGGTGGGCGACCACGAGCGTCGTGCGGCTGGCGCCGAGACGGTCCGCGGCCTGGTTGACCTGTGCCTCGGTCGCGAGGTCGAGGGCCGCGGTGGCCTCGTCGAGCAACAGCACGTCCGGGTCGACCAGTTCGGCCCGGGCGAGCGCGATCAGCTGGCGCTGGCCCGCGGAGAGATTGCGGCCGCGTTCGCTGACCTCGTGCAGATAGCCGCCGTCGAGCGTCGCGATCATCTCGTGCGCGCCGACCGCGCGGGCGGCCGCCTCGACCTGGGCGTCGGTGGCGTCGGGCCGTCCGTAGGCGATGGCGTCGCGCACGGTCCCGGCGAACAGATAGGCCTCCTGCGGTACGACACCGAGCCGGTGGCGGTACGAGGTGAGGTCGAGGTCGCGCAGATCGCTGCCGTCGACGGTGACCCGGCCGCCGGTCGGGTCGTAGAAGCGGGCGACCAGCTTGACCAGGGTCGACTTCCCGGCACCGGTCTCGCCGACGAACGCGACGGTCTGCCCGGCGGGGATCGTCAGGTCCACCTGGTGCAGCGCGTCCTCCCCGTCCCCGTACGCGAAGTGGACGTCCTCGAAGGCGATCTCGCCGCGCAGCGAGAGGACCTCACGCGGTTCGTCGGCGGCCTTGGTGGAGGTCGGCTCCTGGAGGAGCTCCTGGATCCGGCCCAGCGAGACGGTCGCCTGCTGATAGCCGTCGAAGACCTGGGAGAGCTGCTGGACGGGCGCGAAGAACAGGTCGATGTAGAGCAGATACGCGACCAGGGCGCCGGTGGTGAGGGTGCCCGCGTCGACCCGGTGCGCGCCGACGATCAGGACGGCCGCGGCCGCCACGGAGGACAGGAACTGGACGAACGGGAAGTAGACCGAGATCAGCCACTGGCCCTTGATGCGGGCCTGGCGGTAGTTGTGGCTGCGCTCGGCGAACCGCTCGGCGCCGGAGCGCTCGCGGCGGAAGGCCTGGACGATCCGCAGGCCCGAGACAGACTCCTGGAGGTCGGCGTTGACCACGGAGACCCGTTCACGGGCGAGTTCGTACGCCTTCACGCTGGACTTGCGGAAGAAGTACGTGCCGACGACCAGGACCGGCAGGGTCGCGAAGACCACAAGCGCGAGCTGGAGGTCGATCACGAGCAGCGCGACCATGATGCCAAAGAAGGTGACGACGGAGACGAAGGCCGTGACGAGTCCGGTCTGCAGGAACGTGGACAGGGCGTCCACGTCCGTGGTCATCCGGGTCATGATGCGGCCGGTCAGCTCGCGCTCGTAGTAGTCGAGGCCGAGGCGCTGGAGCTGGGCGAAGATCTTCAACCGCAGTGAGTACAGGACCCGTTCACCGGTACGGCCCGTCTTGCGGATCTCCCCGGTCTGCGCGGCCCACTGCACGATGACGGCGATCAGCGCGAGTCCCGCGGCGGTCCAGACGGCGCCGAGTGCGGCCTGGGTGACGCCCTCGTCGATGCCGTGCCGGATGAGGACGGGGAGCAGCAGGCCCATGCCCGCATCGATGGCGACGAGGCCGAGGGCGACGAGCAGCGGCTTGCCGAAGCCCCTGAGCAGCCGGCGCAGACCGTACGACTTCTCGGCGGCGACCGCCCTGGCCTCGTCGATCCCGGGGGTGTCGGTGGCCGGGGGCAGGGCGTCGACCTGGGCGAGGAGTTCGGGGGTCGAGGGGGTGTCGCTGAGCGCGGTGTCCTTGGGGGTGCGGTCGCCGGCCCACAGCTGCGGGGTGATCCCGCGCTCGGCGTCGAACTCGGCGTCGAGCTCAGCCCGTACGGAGGTGTCCTCCGGCGCCTTGACCAGGGTGCTGACATGCCCGGGCGATACGGCGCCCAGCTCGTCCGGGTCGGTGAGGAGACGGCGGTACAGCGCGGAACGCCGCTCCAGCTCCTCGTGGGTGCCGATGTCCGCGAGCCTGCCGTCGTCGAGGACGGCGATGCGGTCGGCGAGGCCGAGGGTGGAGCGGCGGTGGGCGATGAGCAGGGTGGTGCGTCCGGCCATGACCTGCTTGAGGGCCTCGTGGATCTCGTGCTCGACGCGGGCGTCCACGGCGGAGGTGGCGTCGTCCAGGACGAGGAGGCGCGGGTCGGTGAGGATCGCGCGGGCGAGGGCGAGGCGCTGGCGCTGGCCGCCGGAGAGGGTGAGGCCGTGCTCGCCGACCGTGGTGTCGTAGCCCTCGGGCAGGTCGGCGATGAAGCGCTCGGCCTGCGCCGCTCGCGCGGCCGCCTCGATCTGCTCCTGGGTGGCGTCGGGGGCTCCGTACGCGATGTTGGCGCGGACGGTGTCGGAGAAGAGGAAGGAGTCCTCCGGGACCAGGCCGATCGCGGCCCGCAGCGATTCGAGCGTCAGCTCGCGTACGTCGTGGCCGCCGACGAGTACGGCGCCGTGGGAGACGTCGTAGTAGCGGGGCAGCAGGAGCGAGACGGTGGACTTGCCGCTGCCGGACGAGCCGACGACGGCGACGGTCTCGCCGGGCGCGATGGTGAGCGAGAAGTTCTTGAGGACCGGGCGGCCGTCGTCGTACGCGAAGGAGACGTCGTCGAACTCGACAGTCGCCGGGGCGTCGGCGGGCAGTTGCTTGGTGCCGTCCTCGATGACGGGCTCGGTGTCGATCAGTTCGAGGACGCGCTCGACGCCGGCTCGCGCCTGCTGGCCGACGGTGAGGACCATGGCGAGCATGCGGACGGGGCCGACGAGCTGGGCGAGATAGGTCGAGAACGCGACGAAGGTGCCGAGCGTGATCTCGCCGCGCACCGCCAGCCAGCCGCCGAGGGCGAGCATGGCGACCTGGCCCAGGGCCGGGACGGACTGGAGCGCCGGGGTGTAGCGGGAGTTCAGCTTGATGGTCCTGAGCCGGCCCGCGAACAGGCGCCGTCCGACCTCCCTGAGCTTGCCGGTCTCCTGGTCCTCCTGGCCGAAGCCCTTGACGACGCGTACGCCGGAGACGGAGCCGTCGACGACGCCCGCGACGGCGGCGGCCTGAGCCTGGGCGTACCAGGTGGCCGGGTGCAGACGGGTCTTGCTGCGCTTGGCGATGAACCAGAGTGCGGGGGCGACGGCGAGCGCGACGAGGGTCAGGGGCAGCGAGAGCCAGGCCATGATGGCCAGGGACATCAGGAACAGCAGGATGTTGCCGATGGTCATCGGCAGCATGAAGAGCAGGCCCTGGATCAGCTGCAGATCGCTGGTGGCGCGGCCGACGACCTGGCCGGTGGACAGCTCGTCCTGCCGGCGGCCGTCGAGCCGGGTGATCGCCCCGTACATGTCGGTGCGCAGATCGTGCTGGACGTCGAGGGCGAGGCGGCCGCCGTAGTAGCGGCGGATGTACGTCATGACGTAGACGACCAGAGCGGCCGCTATCAGCAGCCCTGTCCAGGTGCCGAGCGACCGCTCATGGCTGTCGATCACGTCGTCGATGACAACCTTGGTGATCAGCGGCACGACCGCCATGACGGCCATGCCGCCGAGGCTGGAGCCCAGCGCCAGGATGACGTCCTTCGGGTAGCGCCATGCGTACCCGGTCAGCCTCCTGGCCCACCCCTGCTGTGCCGCCGCCACTGACGCCTCCCGCTGTTGTCTGCTGCCGGAGGGATCAACGCGGGTCGGGGCGGATTTCATCCCGGGTGGCATGCCCGGGTGGGACGCCCGGTGCAGTGCCACCCGGGCGCCTTACGCCGAGCGCGGTGTGCGGGGTGTCAGGACCAGGGTCAGCAAGGCCGCCGCGGCCGCGGCTACGGCGCCCGCGACGAAGCCGCGGTCGAAGCCCTCGCTGTCCGTTCCGGTGATGCTCACCGCGGCCATGCTGGAGACCACCGCGGCGCCGAGCGAGGCGCCGAACTCGTGGAAGGTGCTCAGGATCCCCGAGGCGAGACCGGCCTCGTGCGGCGCGATCTGCCCCAGGGCCGTGGCCGAGGCGACGACGAAGACCACTCCCGTGCCCGCGGCGGCCACGGAGATGCCGGCGACCAGGGCGGCGGTCGGCTCCCACAGGACAGGGACGGTCATGCCCGCGGCCGCGAGCAGCAGGCCGCCCGCGCCGAGCGCCTTGGGACCGGTCCGTCCGATCACCCGGCCCGCGAGGGTGGCGCCCGCCATCGTGGCCGCCGCCACCGGCAGGAAGAGCAGTCCGGTGGCCAGCGCTCCGTGGCCGCGGTGGTCCTGCAGGGAGAACGTGCCGAGGAAGAACACCATGATCATCAAGGCGGTGGCCACCAGGATCAGGACGGTGCCGGTCGCCACCGGGCGGCGTATCAGCAGAGTGACGTCCATCAGCGGTGTCCGCGCCCGGCGCTGGCGCAGGACGAAGAGCGCGTACAGGACCGCGGCCGCGAGCACGAGGCCGGCCGTCGCCGCGGTGGCCCAGCCCTGGTCGCCGGCGCGGACCAGGGCATAGGTCAGGGTGCCGGTGGCGGCGGTGACCAGTGCCGCGCCCAGGACGTCGAGGCGGCCGCGCTCCGGTGCGGGCTGGGCGGGCGGCAGGTGGACGCGCAGGGCGAAGAACAGCAGCACGCCCACGGGGACGTTGACGATGAACACCCACGGCCAGCCGGGCCCGGCGGTGAGGAGCCCGCCGAGGAGTACGCCCAGTGCGGCGCCGCTGCCGCCCAGGGAAGACCAGATGCCCAGGGCCTTGTTGCGCTCCTCGCCGTCGAAGAGCGTGACGACAAGCGACAGGGCCGCCGGCGAGAGGATCGCAGCGGCCAGGCCCTGCACCACGCGGCCGCCGAGCAGCATCGGGCCGTTGGCGGCGAGGCCGGCAAGCAGGGACGCGCCGGCGAACAGCAGCAGCCCTGCCAGGACCATCCGGCGGGCGCCGAACAGGTCCGCCGCCCGGCCGCCGAGCAGCAGCAGCCCCCCGAACGCCAGGGTGTAGCCGCTCACCACCCAGGTCAGCGCCTCACGGCTGAGGCCCAGGTCCGCCCCGATATGGGGCAGGGCGATGGCGACGACGGTGACGTCGAGGATCAGCATCAGTTGCGCGACGCCGACCAGGCCGAGGATCTTCCAGCGGCGTGGGTCGGGTGTGCGGGTGGGCTGTGCGGAAGACAACGGTTCGCTCATGACGTGCCTGCCCCCTTCAGATAACTCAAACACAACTGTTTGAGTTATCGACTGTACTATAACTCGAACATGGCTGTTTGAGTTAAGAGGAGCGATGCGGATGGTTCGCACAGGAGCAGCGGGAACGCGCAGAGCCGACGCCCGGCAGAACGCGGACAAGATCGTCGACGCCGCCATCGACTGTCTCGGCCGCAAGCCGGCCGCGAGCATGGTCGACATCGCACAGGCCGCCGGGGTGGGCCGGGTCACGCTCTACGGCCACTTCTCCTCGCGGGAGGCCGTCGTCGAAGCCGCGCTGGCCCGGGTGATCGAGCGGGGACAGGGGACGCTCGACGGGCTCGACGGGCTCGACGCATCAGATTCAGACTCCGAAGGCGATCCGCGCGAGGTGCTGCGCCGGCTGATCGAGTCGAGCTGGATGCTGATCGCGCAGGCGAGCGGGGTGCTCGAGGCGGCCCAGGCGACGCTCTCACCGCAGCGCATCCACGATCTGCACGCCGCGCCGGAGCGACGCGTCCTCGCGCTCATCGAGCGCGGGCAGGAGCAGGGCGTCTTCCGCGACGACCTGCCGGCCGCCTGGCTGTCCAACGCTCTGCATCACGTACTGAAAGGCGCCGCGGCCGACGTGAACGGCGGCCGCCTCGACCCGGAACAGGCCCCGCGGTTCATCACCGGGATCGTGCTGGCTGCGGCCGCACCCCAGGCGGAAGCCGCACCACGGGCGGCAGTCGCACCTCAGGCAGCAGCCGCTCCCCGGCCCGGATCCACCCCGGCCGCACCCCAGCCCGAACCCACCGGTACGCACAGCAGGAGGACCTCGTGAACGACGACGCCTACGAGGTCCGCCCAGGCGTCCCTTCGGTGGACGACTACCGCCGTCTGCGCACCGGCGCGGGCCTGAGCGCCAAGTCGGCCGAGGCCGCGACGATCGGCCTGGCGCACACCTGGTACGGGGTCACGGTGCTGCACGAGGGCGCCGCGATCGGCACCGGGCGGGTCATCGGCGACGGTGGCTGCCACTTCCAGATCGTCGACATCTGCGTCCTGCCCGAGCATCAGGGCCGCGGTCTGGGCCGCCGCATCATGGAGGCCCTCGTCGGCGAACTCGAGCGCCGTGCCCCGGCCACCGCGTACGTGTCGCTCATCGCCGACGGGGACGCGCAGTATCTGTACCGGAAGTTCGGCTTCGCCGACACCGCGCCCGCCTCCATCGGCATGG
Organism: Streptomyces sp. N35; assembly: GCF_016464295.1. NCBI lineage: Bacteria > Bacillati > Actinomycetota > Actinomycetes > Kitasatosporales > Streptomycetaceae > Streptomyces > Streptomyces sp. N35. The sequence continues at coordinate 16,680 of NZ_JAEIMH010000043.1, forward strand.
CCCGCTCCATCGGCTGACGGGCCGGGCCCGGGGGCCCGGGGGCGCGGGCGGGGGGCCCCGGCCGCCCCCCGGGGGGGCTCGGGGC